>NZ_MWJN01000014.1:0-115955 GCF_002027145.1 Microbispora sp. GKU 823
GCAGCGCCGCGAGCCCGTCGCGGTCGCCCCACGGGGGTGTCGCCGCGCAGCGGGACGAGCGCCACCGACGCGTCGGCGCCCCGCGGCGGCCACCACCCCGCGGTCCAGCAGCTCCTCCGTCACCTGACCGCCCAGCAGGGCGGGATCGGGGCCCTCCGTCGCCCCGCGCCTGCTCGCCGTGGCGGTGACCACCGCGTACGGCTCGGCCGGGTCGATGCCGCAGGTCCGCAGCCGGGCCGACAGCTCCGCGAGGTCGCCGCCCGCGCAGGCCAGGGCGATGAGCTGCTCGGCCAGCCGGCGCTCCACCCGGCGGCCCTCCTCCGCCCGTGTCCGCTCCATCGCGACGCACGCCGCCAGCTCGTAGCCGATCTCCGCGTCGACCTCGCCCCGGCAGACCAGGGCCCAGCCGGCGGCCCGGTGCGAGCGGTCCACGGCGAACAGCGTGAACGGCCCGCCGCGGTCCACGACGACCGGCAGGCGGACGGCGCCGAGATAGTCGTGGGCCAGCCGTACGGCCTGCTCCTCGGGCAGGGCGCCCGCGACGACAGCGCCGCAGGCGGACACGACCGCGGCCGTGACGCCGAGTTCGGCCTCGACCAGGGCGAACAGCTCGCCGAGCCCGGCCCCTTCGGCCACCGCCGCGACGATCCTGCGGTGCCGCCCGAGCGCGCCGCGCAGGTCGCCCGCCTGGGCGGCGGCGACGCGCCTGCCGACAAGTTCGGTGACGGCTCCGAACGACACCTCGACGGGCACTTCGAGCAGCGGCAGCCCGCGCGCCCGGCACGCCTCCACCAGGTCGCCGGGGACCGTGCCGAGCCGCGCGTCGCCCGCGCCGAGCGCGGCCACGCCCGCCTCGGCCAGGGCGTCCACGAACCGGGCGGAGTCGGCGGGCGACTGGCGCCACATGAGGCCGGTCAGCACCAGTTCGCCGCCCGACAGGTAGCGCCGGGGATCGGGCAGGTCGGTGATGAGCACGCCCTCGATCTCACGGTCCAGCCGCTCGTCGCCCGTGAGCAGGGTGAGCCGCAGTTCCGGGACGGCGAGCAGATCATGCAATAGCACGACAGACAGCGTATTTGGAGATACCTACAAGCATCGACTACGTCCACCTCCGGGTTTCATCGCCGCGCCGATAGGCCCCGCCGCGGCCCGCTTGCTGTACTACGACGGTGGAGCGGCGGATGGCGACTGAGGAGACGGCGGGCGCGCCGACGAGGACCGGGACGCGTCCGGGCCTCGGTGAGAGCGCGCCGCGCCCCGACGGCACGCTGAAGGTGACCGGGGAGTTCGCGTACTCCTCGGACCTGTGGCTCGAGGGCATGCTCTGGGGCGCCACGCTGCGCAGCCCGCACCCGTCCGCGTGGATCCGCTCCATCGACGTCGGTCCCGCGCTCGCGATGCCCGGAGTGTTCGCCGTGCTCACCCACGAGGACGTGCCCGGCGAGAAGTTCTACGGGCTGGAGCGCCGCGACCAGCCGGTGCTCGCCGTCGACCAGGTCCGCTACCAGGGCGAGCCCGTGGCGATCGTGGCCGCCGACCATCCGGAGACCGCGCGCCGCGCGGCCGCCGCGATCGTCGTGCGGTACGAGGAGCGCGAGGCGGTGACCGACCCCCGCCGGGCCGCCTTCGACCCGTCCTGCCCCGCCGTCCACCCAGAAGGGAACCTCGTACGGCACCAGCCGGTGAGGGTGGGCGGGACCTTCGAGGCCGAGGTGGTCGTCACCGGCGAGTACGAGGTCGGGATGCAGGACCAGGCGTTCCTCGGCCCGGAGTCGGGCCTGGCCGTGCCCGCCGAGGACGGCGGGGTGGACCTGTTCGTCGCGACCCAGTGGCTGCACGTCGACCGGGACCAGGTGGCGCCGTGCCTGGGTCTGCCGAAGGAGAAGGTGCGGCTGACGCTCGCCGGGGTCGGCGGCGCGTTCGGCGCCAGGGAGGACCTGTCGATGCAGGTCCACGCCTCGATGCTGGCGCTGCGGACGGGCCGCCCCGTGAAGATGGTGTACGGCCGCGAGGAGTCGTTCTTCGGCCACGTCCACCGGCATCCGGCGCGGATGCGCTACGAGCACGGCGCCACGACCGACGGGCGGCTCGTCTACGTCAAGGCGGAGATCCTGCTCGACGGCGGGGCCTACTGCTCGTCCACCCCCGCCGTGGTGGGCAACGCCGCCTCGCTCGGAGTCGGTCCGTACGAGGTGGACAACGTCTGGATCGACGCGTACGGCGTCTACACGAACAACCCGCCCTGTGGCGCCATGCGCGGGTTCGGGGCGGTCCAGGCCTGCTACGCGTACGAGTCGCAGATGGACCGGCTCGCGGCGGCCTGCGGGCTGTCGCCGGTCGAGATCCGCGTCCGCAACGCGGTGTCGCAGGGGTCGCGCCTGGCCACGGGGCAGGTGATCGACAGCCCCGCGCGCTCGCGGACATGCTCGCGGAGCTGGCCGCGATGCCGCTGCCGCCGGAACCGGCGGACGAGCCCGACCTGCGCCTCCTGCCGGGCGGCGTCGCGCAGACCACGCACGGCGAGGGCGTGCGGCGCGGCGTGGGCTACGGCGTCGGCATCAAGAACATCTGCTTCTCCGAGGGCTTCGACGACTACTCGACGGCCCGGGTGCGGGTCGAGCTGGCCGGGGACGAGCCGCACGTGCTCGTGCACACCGCCGCCGCCGAGGTGGGCCAGGGGCTCGTCACCGTCCAGGCCCAGATCGCGCGTACGGAGCTCGGGATCGCCAGGGTCACGGTCGCCCCGGCGGACACCGCGGTCGGCTCGGCCGGGTCCTCCTCGGCCTCCCGCCAGTCGTACGTCACCGGCGGGGCGGTCAAGACGGCCTGCGAGGCGGTGCGGGCCCGCCTCGACGCGCTGCGGGCGGCGCATCCGGAGCTGTCGCTGGAGGAGGTGCTGGAGCGGTTCGGGCCGGTCGAGGAGACGCGGGAGTACCGCCACCGGCCCACGTTCCCCATGGACCCCGTCACCGGCCAGGGCGACTCCCACACGCAGCTCGCGTTGTGCGTGCACCGGGCCGTGGTCGACGTGGACGTCGAGCTCGGCCTGGTCAAGGTCGTCGAGCTGGCCGCCGTACAGGACGTGGGGAGGATCCTCAATCCGCCGGCCCTGGAAGGGCAGATCCACGGCGGCTCCGCGCAGGGCCTGGGCCTGGCGCTGATGGAGGAGATCCAGGTCAGGGACGGCCGGGTGCTCAACCCCTCGTTCACCGACTACCTGATCCCCACCATCCTCGACATGCCGCCCATGCGGTTGTCGTCCTGGAGAACCCCGACCCCCACGCGCCGTACGGCCTGCGGGGCGCGGGCGAGCCGCCCACGCTGTCGTCGACCCCCGCGGTGGCCGCGGCGGTCAGGGCCGCGACCGGGCTGGATCTCCCCCGCGTCCCGATCCGGCCCGAGGACATCGCGCTCACGCCCGTCGCCGGCTGAGCCCCGCCGGATCAGTCGGCGATGTAGCCGATGGAGGTCACCTCGTAGCCGCGGCTCTTCGCGCCCCGCACGTGCATGAACATGCCGCCGCCCTCATAGGAGTAGGCGCAGCTGTAGCCCTTGGGCTCGGAGCTGCAGCCCTGGAAGAAGTACTTCACGCCCTTCGGGTCGTACTTCGTCCGGAACAGCGTCTTGACCGCCGTGGTCGAGGCGATCTCCAGGCCACGGTTGCGGTCGCCCGCGCGCCAGGCGTCGAACAGGTGCTTGGCGGCGGCGGACGGCTTCGTGAGATGACGGGACTCGTACACCTTCGTGACCTTCGAGCCCGAGACGACCATCAGGACGCCGTCGAGCCCGCCCGGCACGCGCACGCTGGTGTGGACGAACCGGCAGGCGTTGCCCGAGCAGCCCGCGAACTCGTCCGGGGCCCGGAAGGGATAGGAGAAGAGCGTGGAGACCGCGCCCGCGGTGGCGACCCGGGAGGCCGCGTGGCGGTCCGCGCGCAGCCAGGCGCCGAACAGCTTCTTGGCGACGGCCGCCGGTGCGGCCGTGCCGTGCGCGGACGCCCGGGCGGGGGCCTGCGCAGTGGCCTGCCCAGTGGCTTCCGCAGGGGCCTGCGCTGTGCGGGCGAGGGCCGGGCCTGCGGCGAGCAGGGAGGCGGGGACCAGGAACGCGGCGGTCGCGGCCGTGGCGGCCGCGCCTCGCAACCATCGTGCTGACACGCGCCGTACGCTACAGGGATCTACTTGCACCCGGATTGACCCCGGCTTGCACCTACCGCTGCCGCCCACGAGGGCCGGCCCCGCTGGAGCCGTCACCGGCGTCCGCCCGAGACCGGGGACCGCTGGGCGGCCAGGCCGCGCCGTGCGGCGGCCAGGCATCCGGCCAGCAGCGTCAAACCGGACAGCACCCCGCTCACCAAGGGCACCCACGCCACGGCGGAGGTGGCGGTCATGACGAGCCCGGCGACCCCGAGCACGGTGAGGACCACACCGGGCACCATGATCGTCCGGTCCCTCCAGATCGGTCCGAGGGCGACGAAATGGACGCCGACGACGAGAGCGATCCAGGCGACGTTGCTTTCCTCGGGGCGGTCCAGGGCGCGCAGCACCGCGATGCCGCCGAACAGCGCGACGGCTTCGATCACGACGACCACCGCGAAGCCGAGGCCGAACATCTTGCCGGACTCACCGCCTCCCCCGATGCCGGGTTCGGCGCCGGTGGACCTCGCGCGCCCGACGGCGAGGAACCACATGGCGACGACGCCGGTCAGGGCGACGGCCGCGGCGATCCGGAGGACGAGGGCGAGAGCATGACCGAGCGGTGGATGCGAGTTCGCGAAGACGAAAACAGCCCCGAAAACCGCACCTATCAACAAACCGGTCATACGCTGCATGGCGTGACCATATCGCGATTTCGATCACCGGCTGAGCGGAGGCCGTCGCCCCGCCCTTGGTGATCCAGGCCCTGGATCACCGTGAGGACGTCACACCCGGCCGACTCGTGCCGGGCCGACGTGCCCCGGGCCGGACAGCCGGGGCGGGACGGCCGGGGCGGGACGGCCGGGGCGGGACGGCCGCCGGCTGGCCGATTCAGGTCCGGGAGCGGCGGTCCGGGCCGTGCCGCGCGCTCACTGGAACCCCTCAGGGGTGGGCTGCGTGCCTCCCGGCTGTGCCCCGCCCGGTTGCGTCCCGCCTTGCGTCCCGCCTTGTGTCCCACCGCCCTGCTGGGTGCCACCGCCCTGCTGGGTGCCGCCCGTCTGCGACCCGCCCGGCTGGCCGCCCTCGTACACCGTTCCGCCCGGCTGCGTGCCACCGGTCTGGGTGCCGGTCGGTTGCGTGCCACCCTGCTGGGTTCCGTCGGGCTGCGTGCCGGCGGGCTGGCCGGCGCCGGTGGCGGCGGGTGAGGCGGCCGGGTTCGGCTGGCCCGCGGGGGGCGGATCCGGTCAGCAGCGCCATGATCGCGTCGGCCTGGGCCTTGTCGAAGCCCGCGATGCCGAGGCTGTCCTGGGTGATCTCCTGGGCCACCCGCGGGGCGGCCACCACCTTCTCCCCCACCACGATCGCGAGCTGCTGCTTGACCGTCTCGCGGGTGAGCGCGGCGATCTGCTCCTGGCTGGAGGGGGACAGCACGAGCCTGATCGAGTAGGTGCCGTCGTTCTCCGGCACCTCCTCGATCTTCTGCACGGTCGTGACCGTGACCCCCGGGTCGAGCTGGTAGCAGGAGGCGCCCTTGTCGTCCGGGATCGCGTCCGTTCCGCTGCAGGGCGCCGGCCCCACCCCGGTGACCGGAGCGAAGTGCATGGGCGTCAGCAGGGTGCGTACGGGCGTCTGCTTGAGCGGCGGGGCGTCCGGGTTGCGGGTCATCACCACGGCGACGGCGCCGAGGACGCCGGACATGACGACCACCAGCACGAGGGCCACGACGAGGGCGATCGTCGTCCCCCTGGCCGCCCTCGGCACGGTGGGGCCGGCCGGGGCGGGCGGCCCGTCACCCGGTCCTGCGCCACCGTCCGCGGGCGTGCCGTCGGGTGCGCCCGGTACGCCGGGCACGGCGGGCTCCACCGGCTCGCCGGGCGCGACGGGAGCACCTGCGACACCAGGGGCGCCAAGTGGGTCACCCGGTCCAGTGGGAACCCCAAGCGGATCAGCGGGTCCACCCGGCACCGCAAGCGGGTCACCCGATCCACCCGGCACGCCGAGGGGGTCGCCAAGCCCCGCAGGCCCCGCGGGCCCCGCGGGCTCACCCGGCACACCGACCGGCCCAGTGATCGTGTCACCGAGCGGATCGACAGGCCCGCCCGGCGGCTCACCGCGCACCCCGAGCGGGTCGTCGAACCCGCCGAGCCCACCGGGCTCACCCCGCGCACCACCCGGACCGCCGAGTGGATCAGCGAGCGGATCGCCGAGCCCCGCGCGCTCACCGTGGGCACCGAGCGGAAGGGGACCTCCGCCGGGGTCGCCCGGCCCGCCGATGGGCCCATACGTGTCAGCCTGCCCGCCGCCGGCGGCGGGCAGGACCGTCGTCTCTCCCGTGGCACCGGCCCCGCCGGACGTGTCGCCGAACCAGCCGCCCCACCCGCCGGACGTCTCGGCGGGCACGCCGCCGCGGTCCTCGGGGCCGACCGGCTTGGGCATGGGCGCCGTCTCGGCTCCCGATGTCAGGCCGCCGGGCCGCGGGCCGGGTTCCTCGTCTCCCGGCACGGGCGCGTTGTGCATTCCCACCTCGATCCCTTACACCGCTCGCAGAGCCTACCGAGGTCTGCCAACCGCGGGTAACCGGCCGACCATGGAACGCTCAACACGCGCTTTTATTGACAATTTGTCATGAATATCCGCCAAATGGTTGCCCGTTGCCCGATGTCGCCACGGACGTCGGAAGCAGACAGTTGAGACATGAAGGTGGGAGTTCCCCGAGAGATCAAGACGCACGAGTACCGGGTCGCGCTCACACCCGCGGGGGTCAACGAGTTCGTACGCAAGGGTCATCGGGTCCTCGTCGAGAAGGGGGCGGGCCTGGGGTCCGCGATCCCGGACGAGGACTTCGCCGCGGCGGGGGCCGTCATCATCGGCACGGCGGACGAGGTGTGGGCCGAGGGCGACCTGATCCTGAAGGTCAAGGAACCGGTGCCGGACGAGTATCACCGGATGCGCAAGGGCCAGGTGCTGTTCACCTATCTCCACCTGGCCGCCTCGGAGTCCTGCACCCGGGCCATGCTGGAGTCGGGCGTGACCGGCATCGCCTACGAGACCGTGCAGAAACCCGACCGCACGCTGCCGCTGCTCGCGCCCATGTCCGAGGTGGCCGGGCGGCTGGCGCCGCAGGTGGGCGCCTACCACCTCATGCGTCAGGGCGGCGGGCGCGGCGTGCTGATGAGCGGCGTCCCCGGCACCTATCCCGCGAAGGTGGCGGTGATCGGCGCGGGGGTGTCGGGCATGAACGCCGCCGCCGTCGCCGTGGGCATGCGGGCGCAGGTGCTGCTGCTCGACCGCGACGTCGACCGGTTGCGCCACGCCGACCTCGTCTTCCGTGGCGGCTGCCAGACCGTGGCGTCCAACGCGTACGAGGTCGAGCGGGCGGTGGTGGACGCCGACCTGGTGATCGGCGCGGTGCTCGTGCCGGGCGCCAAGGCGCCGACCCTGGTGAGCAACGACCTCGTCTCGCGGATGAAGCCGGGGTCGGTGCTGGTGGACATCTCCATCGACCAGGGCGGCTGTTTCGAGGACTCGCGGCCGACCACCCACGCCGACCCGGTCTACCGGGTGCACGGCTCGGTGTTCTACTGCGTGGCCAACATGCCGGGGGCGGTGCCGCACACCTCGACGTACGCGCTGACCAACGTCACGCTGCCGTACGCGCTGGCGATCGCCGACCTGGGCTGGCGCGAGGCGCTGACCGCCGACCCCGCGCTCGCCCTCGGTCTGAGCACCCACGAGGGCCACCTGACGAGCCGCCCGGTGGCCGAGGCCCACGGGCTGGAGGCCGTGCCCGTGGACCGCGTGCTGGTTCCCTGAGCCGGGCCAGGGACGTCCGGATCAGGAGGACGGGGACGGAGCCGTGCTCGGCATCGGCTCCTGCGTGGTCTCCTGCTGGGCCGGCGGGAGCGGCTGCTCGTCGGTGGTGCCGATGCCGCCCGAGCAGGAGGCGCCGTACTCGGGGGTGGTGGTCGGGTTCTGCTTGTACTTCTTGATGAACTCCGGCAGGCGGGGGTCGTCCGCGGAGTCCAGCGCGAGCTGGTGGTTCCAGGAGCTGGCGACGATCTTGGACGGCAGGCCCGGGTAGGGGCTCAGCAGCATGTAGTCGGCGGAGGCGAGGCTCTTGAGCTTGTCCACCTCGGCCTTGGGCAGGTCGGGCCGGTAGGTGATCCACACCGCGCCGTGCTCCAGCGAGTGGACACCGTGCTCGTTGTGGATGGGCTTGTCGTAGATGCCGCAGTTCTGCCAGTAGAAGTTGTGCTGGCCGCCGACGGGCGGGGTCTCCTTGTAGGACACCTTGTTCCAGGAGTGGTCGGAACCCTTGTAGTTGAAGGTCTTGACGGCGCTGAGCGACTTGGCCGAGCGGTCGTTGACCACGTAGACGGCGACGAGGGCGACCAGGACGACGATCACGAGGCCGCCTATCCCCCACATGAGAAGCGCGGCGCGCCGCTCCTTACGCTTCTGCTCGGCGCGCATGCGGGCGAGGTGCTCACGCCTCGCCTGCGACTTCTCCTTGGTCATCGCTCCTCCAACCGCTGATCACTGACACCCCCGCTGCGTATGGAGAATAGTGGCTAAAGGTATTGCTTCGGGCAGAGCGACGGCTGTGGCGAGTAGCCTGTGGGGCGATGAGCACTGACATCGACGCCCCGGGGGACGGCACAGTGGAGGCCGCTCCCCCGGCCCGGCGCCGCCTCCCCGTCCTCGGGCTGGTCGTCGTCCTCCTCGCGGCGGCGGCGCTCGTGCTGTTCTTCACCAGGCAGGCGACGCCCGGGGACGCCTCTCCCGAGGCGGGGTTCGCCAGGGACATGGGGGTCCACCACGCGCAGGCGGTGGAGATGTCCTTCATCCTCAGGGACAAGACCTCCGACCAGGCGCTGCGCAGCCTGGCGTACGACATCATCACCACGCAGAGCACCCAGCGTGGAATTTTCATGGGCTGGCTGCAGCAGTGGGGCCTGGACCAGAGTTCCACCCGCCCGGCGATGGCCTGGATGGCCGGGCACGGGCACGGCGGGGCGGCCACGACCGCCCCGGCGCCCGGCACGATGCCCGGGATGGCGACGGACGAGGAGATGAACCGGCTCCGCCAGGCCACCGGCAGGGACGCCGAGATCCTCTTCCTCCAGCTCATGATCCGCCACCACCAGGGCGGCGTGGAGATGGCCGAGGGCCTGCTCAAGCTGTCGGACCGCGACGAGGTGCGCGCTCTCGCCCAGCACATCGTGGACGGCCAGAACGCCGAGATCCGCACGATGACGGACCTGCTGGCCAAGCGGGGAGCCCAGCCGCTCCCCGCGCCGTGACCCTCTCCGGCTGTCCGGCGGTCTCGTTCAGTCCGCCCGTACGGCGTGGATCGCGGTGAAGGCCAGCAGGGAGCGTGCGGTCCGCCCCGGGTCCTCGAGTATGGGTGAGTGCCCGAGACCGGGCAGCAACTCGACTTCCGCGCCCGGAACGACGCGGTAGTCGGCGGCGGACGAGGACCGCCATCTCCGGTCGTCCTCGCCGAAGATCACCAGCAGCGGCTTGCCGAGGACCGCCAGCCGGTCCGGAAGCGCCCGCTGCTCCAGGTAGTCGCGGGTGCCCTGCATCGTGGCGGTGAGCGTGTGGTAGGTCATGATGCGCACCTCGTCCAGGAGCTCGTGCGGGATCCGGTAACCCTGGCGGCTGAAACCGCTGCTCGCGAACCGCCGCAGCTGCTCGTCGGTCGGCGGCCATTGCGACGGTGCGATCGCGGCGGACTCCGATGCGATGAAGGCCTCCATGCCGGGTCCGGTGTTGATGAGCACGAGTGCGGTCACCAGGTCGGGTCGTTGCTCGGCGAGAGCGGTGGCGACCGCGCCGCCGCTGGAGTGGCCGGCCACGATCGCGCGCTCGACGCCGAGCCGGTCGAGTGCCGCGCCGACCCGGCGTCCCTGGTCCGGGACCGCGTAGCTCGGGCCGCCGGTTTGTCCGACCGGCCGTGCCCGAGCAGGTCGATCCGGATGACGCGATGCGATCCGGTCAGCAGCGGAACCAGACGGTCCCACGAGCGGGCCGAGGAGGCGGACCCGTGGATCAGCAGGAGTGCCGGGGCGTCGCGGGGGCCGTCCTGGCACACGTGGATGTCGCCGTCGTCCAGGGACAGCGTCGAACTCTCGGTGGGCTCGTCTTCCACACGCGGCTTGCCGTCGGAAACAGTCATGCGCCCACTGTCGCCGCCGGTGCGCGCCGCCGTCTTGGACGAATGTTCCCCGCCCGCGTGTCGGCGCGTGCCCGCATAGCCTGGAGGCCATGTCGACATTCGTGCACGGCGAGGCCGTGTGGGACGTCGCCTGCCCGCGGCGGCCCAGCCGGGTGGCCGGTGTCACCATGGCCGGGTTCCGCGTCGCCGACCTGGACGCGCTCCGGATGGTCCCGCACCCGGCCGTGACGCTGCTCCTGGAGTTCGGCGCCGGTTCGCCCGTCGTGCACTACGCCGCGGGGCGGCAGCAGCGGGGAAGCCTGGTCGCCGGGCCCGGGCTCGGGTCCGGCGGCGCGGTCCGGGCACGGGGTGAGAACGTCGAGTGCGTGCAGGTGCGCCTGTCCCCGGTCGTCGCACGCGCGATTCTGGGCGTCTCCCCCGCCGGCCTCGACGGCGCCGTGGTGGCCCTCGACGAGCTGTGGGGCCGGGAGGCGTCGCGGATCCGTGAGCGACTGGGCGAGGTCTCCTCCTGGGAGGATCGCTTCGCGCTGACCGACGCGCTGCTCGCCCGCCGGCATGAGGCGGGGCCGCCCGTGGATCCGGAGGTCGGCTGGGCCTGGCGCCGGATCGTCGCCGGCCGCGGCCTGGTCCGGGTCGACCGGCTGGCCGCCGAAGTGGGGTGGAGCCGTAAGCGCCTGTGGTCCCGGTTCCACTCGCAGATCGGCCTGCCGCCCAAGCGCGCCGCGAAGCTGGTCCGCTTCGACCATGCCGCCCACCGCCTGGTCGCGGGTGGAAGCGCCGCCCAGGTCGCGGTCGAGGCCGGCTACGCCGACCAGTCCCACCTGCATCGAGACGTCGTGGAGTTCACGGGCGTGACCCCGGCGAGCGTGGCGGCCGAGCCGTTTCTGGCGGTCGACGACATCGCGTGGCCCGGCCGGGAGGCTTCGGCCGGGCCGGACCTCTCATCGGTCGCCGGTGCAGGTCCTTGATCTCGAGAGGCGCGGCCGGCCGGGGAGACGTCCGCGACCGGCCGCCGCGACTCGGACGCGAAGTCAGGCCCGCAGTTCCTCGGCCAGCGCCGCGGCGAACGCGTCCACGTCGGCCTCGGTGGTGTCGAAGGCGCACATCCACCGCACCTCGACCATGCCCCCGCCGACCTGCTCGTTCCAGTTGTAGAACCGGAACCGCTTGCGCAGCCGGTCGGCCGCGTCGGCCGGCAGGATCGCGAACACCGCGTTGGCCTCGACCGGGCGCGGCACGCTCACCCCGGGCAGGTCCCGTACGGCGTCGGCGAGCCGCCGGGCCATCGCGTTGGCCTGGCGGGCGTTGCGCAGCCACAGGTCGCCCCCGAGCAGGGCCTCGAACTGCACCGACACGAACCGCATCTTCGAGGCGAGCTGCATGCTCGTCTTGCGCAGGTACGGCAGGCCGCGCGACGCCTCCGGGTTCAGCACGACGACGACCTCGCCCAGCATCAGACCGATCTTGGTGCCGCCGAAGGACAGCACGTCGACCCCCGCGTCCGTGGTCAGGGCGCGCAGCGGCACGTCCAGGGCCGCTGCGGCGTTGGTGATCCGCGACCCGTCGAGGTGGACGTACATCCCCAGCTCGTGGGCGTGGTCGCAGATCGCCTTGATCTCGGCCGGGGTGTAGAGCGTGCCAAGCTCGGTCGCGTTGGAGATCGACACGACCCGGGGCTGCGCCCGGTGCACGTCGCCGAACCCCCACGCCTGCCGGTCGATCAGGTCGGGCGTGAGCTTGCCGTCCGGGGTCGGCACGGTCAGCAGCTTCAGCCCGCCGGTGACCTCGGGGGCGCCGCCCTCGTCGGTGTTGATGTGCGCGCTCTCGGGGCAGACCACGGCCTCCCAGCGCGCGCACATCGAGCGCAGCGACACGACGTTGGCCGCCGTGCCGTTGAACACGGGGAACACCTCGGCCTGCTCGCCGAAGTGCCTGCGGAAGACACCGCGGACCGCCTCGGTGTAGACGTCGTCGCCGTAGGAGACCTGGTGTCCCCCGTTGGCGAGGGCGATCGCCTCCAGGACCTCGGGGTGCACCCCGCGTAGTTGTCGCTGGCGAACGTCCGGCTCGCCGGGTCGTGCCGGCGCACGGCATCGGTTGTCACGAGATGTCTCCCCATCGCGGTTTCAGGCCCCGCGGCCGGCCCGGTCGGGCCGGCCGCGGCACCGGATCAGCAGCGTAGATCAGGGTGTGAGGTCGATCCTGCGGCCGTTGACGGCCGCGGGCTCCTCGTCCCACAGGCCCGCGACCGCCGCCGCCAGATCCTTCACGTCGGTGAAGGTCCGATACGGCTTGTCCGGGTTCGCGGCCCTCATCTCATCGTGCACCAACGCGTTGACCACCAGGACCACCGCGGCGGCCGAGGTGTCCTTCAGCGCGTCGGCCAGCGACAGCGTCCACGCCTCGGCGGCGGCCTTCGCGGCCGCGTACGCCGCGCCGCCCTGCGTCGGCTTCTGGGCCGCCCGGGCCGACACGATCGCGAAACGGCCGTTCCCGCTCGCCCGCAGCAGCGGCTCGAACTCCAGCGAGACGTTCTGCAGGGTCCTGATCAGCAGGTCGTGCAGCAGGTCCCAGTCGTCGAGGGAGGTGTCGGCGAAGGTCTTCGACCCGCGCCAGCCGCCGACCAGGTGGACGACGCCGTCCACCCGGCCGTGCTCGGCCCGCACCCGCTCGGCCAGGCCGCGTACGGCGTCCCGGTCGAGCAGGTCGACGGCCAGGCACCCCTCGGCGCCGGACTTGTCCACGCCGATGACCGTGTCCCCGAGCTCGGTGAACTTCCCGACGACGGCGCGGCCGGCCGGGCCGCCCGCTCCAGTGACCAGGATCACCCTGCTCATCGCGCGTTCCTCTCCGGCCCCGCTCACGCGCGGATGCCCCGGGTCGACTCCACCACGTCGGTGAGCTTACGGCGCAGGGCCTCGTAGAACATGCTCAGGGGGAACTCGTCGGGCAGCACGGCGTCGACCATGGCCTTCTGCTCCGTGGGCAGCGCGTGGACGCCCTGCTTCCAGACCGAGGCCGGGTCGGGCTCGACGTACGTCGCGACCAGCTCGTGCGCGGCCAGCCAGTGGGCCCGCTTGGAGCGGTCGATGCCGTCGCGGTAGAGCTTCTCCACCTCGCCGCGCAGGTCGGCGACGCCGTCGGCGACCCGTGACCAGTCGATCGTGAGCCGGTTGTCGGTCCACCGCACGATGCCCTGCCGGTGCAGGTAGGCGAACAGCAGCTGGCCGCCGAGCCCGTCGTAGTTGCGCACCCGCTCGCCGGTGATCGGGAAGCGGAACAGCCGGTCGAACAGGATGGCGTACTGCACGTACCGCGCGTGCGGCACGCCGGCCGCCTCCAGCTTCACGGCCTCGCCGTACGCCGTGAGGTCGCAGCGCAGCTCCTCCAGGCTGTAGAGCCAGTACGGCATGCGCTGCTTGATCATGAACGGGTCGAACGGCAGGTCGCCGTGGCTGTGCGTGCGGTCGTGGACGAGGTCCCACAGCACGAACGTGTCCTGGGCGAGGTCCTGGGACGCCAGCAGCCGGGCGGCGTCCGGCGGCAGCTCGAGCTTCAGCGTGGCCGCGGCGGCCTCGCTGACCCGGCGGAACCGGGCGGCCTCGCGGTCGCAGAAGATGCCGCCCCAGGTGAAGCGCGGCGGGGTCTGGCGCACGACCACGGTCTCGGGGAACAGCACCGCCGAGTTGGTGTCGTAGCCGGAGGTGAAGTCGACGAACGTGATCGGCACGAACATCGGGTTGTCGTAGCCGCCCCGCTCCAGCTCGGCCAGCCACTCGGGCCACACGACCCGGATCCAGACCGCCTCGACGTTGCGGTTGGGGTTGCCGTTCTGGGTGTACATCGGGAAGACGACCAGGTGCTCCAGGCCGTCGATCCGCTGGGTGTCGGGGTGGAAGGCGTTCAGCGAGTCGAGGAAGTCGGGCACGCCGAGGCCGGCCGCCACCCACGCGCGGAAGTCCTTCATCACCGCGTCGAGATACTCGGCGTCGTGCGGGAAGTGCGGCGCGAGCCGTCCGATGCCGTCGACGATCTCGCTGATGCACGCCACGGCCTCGTCGTGGTCGCCGGTGACCGATCCGTCCTTGGCCTGGAGCGGGCGCAGCCGCTCCACGGCGGCCTTCAGCCGGGCGAACTCCTCCGCCACCTCGGGGCGGGACGCGCGGGCGGCGCCGGACGCCTCGGGCACGCGGGCGGCCCAGGTCACCAGGTTGCCCCACAGCTTCTCGTGGTCGTAGTCGCGGATCGAGTCGTCGCCGAACAGGTCGGAGTCGGCCAGCACGACCACCCGGCCACGGCCGTGCCGTACGGCGGCCACGAGCGGGGCGTCCGCAGGGTCGGCGGACCCGGAGGTTGTGAACAGGACGCTCGCCTCGGCCGGCGCGACAAGCGTGCCCGCGCGGTAGAAGCAGGCGCGGCGCACCTCGGCCAGCAGGTCCTGGGCCACGCCGCCCGGCTCGGCCACCGCCTGCGCGGAGGGCACGCCGAGGACCCAGGTGGCCACGGTGTTGTGGCAGTTGCCGGGGTCCTGCACGGTCGCGTGCTCGACCGTCACCCCGAACCGGGCGAGCAGCTCGCCCAGGTTGCTGCCGTACTTCTCCTGCTCGTGCTCAGCCAGCACGATCAGCCCGCCGCCACCCGCGACGTACGCCTCCAGCGCGTCGATCTCCTCGGTGGAGAAGACCGGGCTGCCGACCCCGGTGGTGCGCTCCCAGCGCTCGGCCGAGGGGTGCGCGACCACGAAGACGTCACACCCGTCCAGGACGGCCGGGGTGATCGGGCCCTCGGTGTGCGCGCGCACCGTGTGGCCGAGCCGCCGCAGCGCCCCGGCGGCCTCCGCGTAGCTGTTGTCGTCGGGGTGGGCGGGATTCATGGCCTCGGCGACCTCTCGCCGGATCGTCCACGCCTCGCTGTGCGCCTCGTCGAACAAGACCGCCGGGAAAGCCGTCATGAAAAATCTCCCGTACTGTGAGCCGTCTTCCGGAAAATATACACATACCTAGCCTCGTGGCGATAAGTCGCTCTAGCGGATGAGGAGGCATCACCCGAGCGGCGGACGAGTCCCCGGGGGTCGCTCACCTACCGTCACCGGCCGTAGGGAGAAAGACCCGAAGGGAAAGATCGATGTTCAAAATGTCCGACTCGGTGGCCTTCCGGCGCACCGTCACCGGAGTCCTGCTGTTCGTCGCGCCGCTGCTGCAGTTCGTCGCGCTCCTCGTCGACCCCGGCACCTGGGGCGACGACCGCGAGATGGTCAGCTACGGCGACAACCCGGCCCTGGCCCAGCTGGAGTCGCTGCTCTACCACTGGAGCTGGGTGCTCGTCCCGATCGCGGCCTTCGGCCTGCTGCACCTGGTCCGCAAGAAGTCCGTCGTCTTCGGGCACATCACCGGGGGCATGACGATCATCGGCTACATCAGCGTCTCGGCGCTGCTCCTCATGGACCCCGTGGAGTGGTGGTTCGGGCAGCACTACCCGGTCGAGCAGGGCCAGAAGATGTTCGACGAGGTGTTCAACCTGCCCGGCGTCATCTTCGGGTTCACGCTGCCGTGGATCTACCTCGGCATGATCGGCCTGCCGCTGCTCCTGCTGGCCGTCTCGCGCACCGGCTTCGTCCACTGGTGGGTGCCCGCCGTCGTCGCAGTGGGCTACGTGGCCTCGATGCCGGTGCCGTACGGCCCGCTGACGATCCCGTTCTGGGGCGCCCCCGTCATCGCCATGGGCTACCTCGGCCTCAAGGTGCTGCGCATGACGAACGCCGAGTGGGCGTCGTACTACCCGAGCGCCGACCCCGGCGTCACCACGCCCGACTCGTACGCGAACACGACCGCCTGAGCGCGGTCGCGCAGGTTCAGCTTCATGAGCACGCGGGCGACGTGGGTCTTGACCGTGGCCTCGCCGACGAAGAGCTCCTTGGCGATCTCGGCGTTGGTGAGGCCCCGGGCGAGCATGCGCAGCACCTCCAGCTCGCGCGGGGTGAGCTCGGCGAGCTGCGGCGGCCGTACCGGCTCGTGCCGGCCCGCGAAGGAGGCGATCACCCGCGTGGTGACGGCGGGGTCGAGCAGGCCGTCACCCGCCGCGACGACCCTGATGGCCTCCACGAGCTGCTCGGGCGGCGACACCTTCAGCAGGAAGCCGCTGGTCCCCGCGCGCAGCGCGGCGTACAGGTTCTCGTCGGTGTCGAACGTCGTCAGCATGATGACCTTGGGCGGCCGTGGCGCGTCGAGCAGCTGCCTGGCCGCGGTGAGCCCGTCCATGCGCGGCATCGAGATGTCCATGAGCACGACGTCGGGCTGCACCCGGCGGGCCAGGGCGACCGCCTCCGCGCCGTCGGCGGCCTCGCCCACGATCTCCATCCCGGGCTCGCTCTCGACCACCATGCGCAGGCCGGCCCGGATCATCGCCTGGTCGTCCGCGAGGACGATGCGGATGGTCAATTCGTGGCCTCGCTCATCGGCACTCCCTGGGAGATCGGCAGCGTCGCGCGGACACGATAGCCGCCCTGCGGCAGCGGCCCGGCGTCGAGGGAGCCGCCGAACAGCTCGGCCCGCTCCCGCATGCCGATGAGCCCGTTGCCGGTGGACAGCGCCGGTCCGGCGCCCCCGCCATTATCGGCGATCTCGAGCTCCAGCCGGTCGGGGCGGTAGGCGATCCGGATGCGCACGTCGGCGTCCCCGGCGTACTTGACCGCGTTGGTGAGGGCCTCCTGCACGATCCGGTACGCCGACAGGTCGAGACCGGGCGCCAGATGCACGGGCTCGCCCTCAGTCTCCAGCGTCACGCGAAGCCCCGAGGTCCCGACCGTGGAGATGAGGTTGGGCACCATGTCGAGCCCCGGCTGGGGCAGCGCCTCGTCCTGCGGCATCCGCAGCGCCCCGAGCATGATCCGCAGCTCCTCCACCGCGTCCCGGCCCGCCTGCTCGATCCCGCCGAGGATCTCGGCCTCCGGAGAGGGGCCGTCCTCCTGCGCCGTACCCATCCGGCGGCGCAGCACCCCCGCCTGCATGACCATCATGCTCACGCTGTGAGCCACCACGTCGTGCAGTTCCCTGGCGATCCGGTTGCGTTCGGCGGCGACGGCCTCGGCGGCCCGGCGCTCCCGCTCCAGCTCCAGCCGCGCCGCCCGCTCGGCCATCCGGTGGGCGCGCAGGAGGTAGCCGCGCAGGGCCAGGCCCGTGACGTACGCCGAGCCGAACATCACGGTGAGGTAGACGACCTCCTGGAACGGCAGGAACCGGTGGTCGACGGCCCCCGAGTCGAAGACGAGGATGCCCACCAGGGCCCAGGCCCCACCCGGTTTGAACGGCAGATGCGCGCCGATCGTGTGGAAGACGATGAGCAGCGCGGCGAGCTGCCAGACCGGGCACGACTCGTTGCCCTGCCGGTGCCAGGCGTACTGCGCGAGGATCATCAGGATGAAGACCGCCACCGGGGCCCTGCGGCGATACCAGACCAGGACACCGGTGACCAGCGCCTGCCCGACCCACCACAGCTCGGGATTGCGGGCCGCACCGTAGTCCTTGGCGTCCGTGAACGCCTCAAGGGTGCCCAGCGCGATGATCGCGAGGCCGATCAGGAGGTCGACGCGGGGGACCGAGCGGAGGGGGGACAAGCGCATGCGCGCAGAGTAATCCCTGCCCGGCACAGCGCGCATCAGGCGACAGACGTCCGCAATCAGCCTGCAAGTCAACGTCAAGCGACCGCGCGATCATCGCCCTGTATCAAGTGGGTGTCGGTCACGAAACTCACCTTGTCCAACACTGTCCGCGCTGAGACGCTTGAACCGATCCGAACAGGCCTAGGAGAAGCAGATGCCCCGCCTGCACTCCCTTATCGCGGGGCTGGGCGCGCTCTCCGCGCTCGCGGCGCCCATGCTCCACCCGCATCCCAGCGGTTCCACCGACCGGGTCACCCCCGGCGCCGTACGCGTGGAGTCCTCCTCACACGTCCGCATCACGCTCCTCGACGATCGCGGCGTGATCAAGCAGCTGGCCCGGGACTACGACGTCGACCTGGCGAAGGGCAGCGGCTTCACGGTCACGCCCGACGGCGTGGTCGTCACCGCGACCCAGGTCGTGCAGGCCGCCGACGACCCCCGCGTGTACGCCGCCAACCGGGTGTTCGCCGAATACTTCAAGGTGAAGATCCCGGCCGACTTCAAACGGCACTCGCTGGACGACGCCGACCTCGACCGGCGGCTCCAGGCGTGCTACCCGCCGCAGCAGACCGACTCGACGTGCATCGCCGACGTCACGACGAACGTCAGCGTGTACCCCTACCTCGATCCGCCGCCGGCCGGGGGCCTGCCCGCGCAGATCCTGACCACCGGGTCGTCCCCCGCGGCCCCGGCCGTGCTGAAGGTCACCAAGGGCGGCGAGAAGCAGTCGCTGCCCACGGTCCCGCTGGGCACGGCGCTCGGCGCCGCGGTCGAGTCGCTCGACGTGATGTCGCTGCCCGGCAGGCCGTCGGCGAAGCTGCCGCCCAAGCTCGACACCGCGCACCTCGACCCGCCGGGCGGCCGGACCTTCAAGGAGCGCGACAAGGTCGCCAAGCTGCTGGACGACGGCGCGTCCGGCGCGGCCCTCATCGACGACGGCAGGAGCGAGGTGGTCGGGTTCGTCTCCGGGGGTGGCGACGAACCGGTGACCATCACCCCCGCCGACGACATCCGCAGCGCGCTGGTCGCCGCCGGGGTCACCCCGCGCCGCGGCCCGGTCGACGTGGTGTACGAGAACGCGCTCGCCTCCTACCACAACAAGCTCTACAGCGGCGCGATACCGGCGCTGCAGCAGGTGCTCAACCTGCGGCCCGACCACGCGGTGGCGGCCGACCATCTGCGGGTCGCCCAGTCCAAGGCCGGCACGGCGGAGGACGCCGGAGCCAAGCCGCTGGCGCGCCCCACGACGGCGGCGCAGCCGAAGTCGTCGGTGCCGCCGTACGTGTGGGCGGCCGGCGCGTCGTGGTCCTCGCCCTGCTGGCCGTGGGGGTGGTGCTGCTGCGCCGCAGAAGCGCCGCCGCACGGGCCGACGGAGACGGCCGGACGGAACCGGGACTTGACGGGCACAGCGTCGCCGGCCCCGGGATCGCCGCACAGGGGGACTTCGCGGGCGAGGCCGGGTCCTACCCGCCCGGGGAGAACTCCTGGCCGCCGTACGCCGTGACGAGGGTGTTCGGGGCCGAGGCCGCCCGGTCTCCCGAGGTCGTGGGGCCGCCGCCGGCGACTCCTGTGCCGTCTACTTCTGTGCCGTCGACTCCTGTGCCTGCGGATCCGTCGCCGCCCGGCGGGCAGGCGTACCCCGCGGACCTGTCGCCGCCGCACGGGCACGCGCATCCGGCCGACCCCTCACCGCCGCGCGGGCACTCGTACCCGCCGAACCCGTCGCCCCCGCGAGGACAGGCACAGCTGAAGTTCTGCACCCAGTGCGGCATGCGGCTGGGCCAGGGGCACCGCTTCTGCGGCTTCTGCGGGAACCCGGTCGATTCGTGATCAACAGAACGTTCAAGGGGGAGACCGCATGACCGAGGGGCCCGTGATGCCGGCGCTCGTCGGGCGGCGACTCGGCGACTACACGGTCGAGGCGGTCGTCGGGCGGGGCGGCATGGCGACGGTCTACCGGGCGCGCGACCAGCGGCTCGGGCGTGCCGTGGCGCTGAAGGTGCTCGCGCCGCAGCTCGCACACGACGACCGCTTCCGCGACCGGTTCGTGCGCGAGTCCCGGATGGTGGCGAGCATCGACCATCCCAACATCATCCCGGTCTACGAGGCCGGCGAGCGCGACGACCTGCTGTTCATCGCCATGCGCTATGTCGAGGGCAGCGACCTGCGCAAGCTCGTGCAGTCGGAGGGCCCGCTGCCGGTCGGGCGGGCCAACCCGCTGTTCGCGCAGATCGCCTCCGCGCTGGACGCCGCGCACGCCCACGGCCTGGTGCACCGCGACGTGAAACCGGCCAACATCCTGGTCACGCGGTCCGACCACGTCTACCTGACCGACTTCGGGCTGACCAAAAGCTCGGCGGCCGAGGCGGGGCTGACCAGCCACGGTCACTTCATGGGCACCCCGCGCTACGTCGCCCCCGAGCAGATCCGGGGCCTGCCGGTCGACGGCCGAAGCGACCTGTACGCGTTCGCCTGCGTGGTGTACGAGGCGCTCGCCGGGCAGCCGCCGTTCCAGCGGGATACCGAACTCGCGCTGCTCTACGCCCACGTGTCCCACGACCCGCCGCCGCTCACGCCGTACCGGCCGGACCTGCCGCACGCGGTGAACGCGGTGATCACGCGGGCGCTGGCCAAGTCGCCGGCCGAGCGGTTCGAGACGTGCCAGGCGTTCGTGTCCGCGCTGCGCGACGCGATCAGCGGCGGCGCGGGCGACCCGGCAGCGGTCTCCCCGTCCTATCCCCCCGGTTCCCCCGGTCTCCCCGTCCGTATCCACCGGTCTCTCCCTCGCATCCTCCGGTCTCTCCAGACTCGCCGGTCTCCTCTGTCTCCCCGGGATCCGCGGGGTCTCGGCCGCAGGGGTCCTACCCGCCGGTCACGCCCTCATCGTTCCCTCCCGGCACCAGGCCGCCCGTCTCCCATCCCTCCGGCTCGGCGCCCGCGGCGTCCCGCCCGCCCGTGAGCCACCCGTCGGCCGCGAGCCGGGGAGAGGGGCCGATGCGGCAGGGGCCGATGCAGCAGGGGGCAGCGGTGCAGGGGCACGGGTCGTACCCGCCCGGGTCGCCGCACTCGCAGGCGACGGTCGCGTCTGCGGCCTCGCGGGGCCGGCGGCGGGGGGCTGCCGCTCGGCCCGCTGATCGGCGGCGTGGCGGTCCTCGTGTCCATCGCCGTCGCCGCCGCGCTGCTGCTCACCAGGGGCGGGGACACCGCCGCGACGTGGAACACCTACCCGGGCAGCACCGCGGCGCCGTTCACCATGTCCTACCCCTCGGCCTGGGGCGAGGCCAGGACCAACGCCGACCAGTGGATGATCGCCTCCCCCGCGGTGGACGAGTTCAACGCTCTGTTCGCGGTGCCGGGCAACACCGACTGGTCGAAGGTGAACCCCATCATCACGGGCCAGCCGGATCGGGCCACGGGCGTGTTCGCCCAGGTCAGCAACACCCTGAGCACATCCGACTCGCCGATGGAGCTCCAGGAGAGCCTGGGCCCGGCGCTCCCCGGCGTGACCACCTACTACGGCGTGCCGACACCGACGACGGTCGGGGCCAGGCCGGCGTTCCGGATCGACGGCGTGCTCAGCGACCCCCAGCAGGCCGGACGGCTCGACTTCTCCGCCTACGTCGTCCGGCAGGGCGACGCCGGCACGTCCGTCCTGGTCACCTTCTTCTGCCCGGCCGGCCGGTGCGACCGATCGCTGATCGACCACATGGTGAACACCATCACCTTCACGTCCTAGCCACCGCTTGTCCTCCGTGCCGTACGGAGACGCGGCCTGCCCACAGGCGAACGGCCGGTCCCCGGGGCGAAGAGGGACCATTGGAGTTCGAAGCCATCCGCCGTGGTCTGCCGGCTCGGCGGGTCATCACCCCTGCGTTGTCGATCAGACGCTGGTAGAGCTCTTCGGCCGTCGCGGCTCGTACTGTCGGCTAACCGGCCCGCCACGTTCGCCAGTCCCGCGCGCCGTCGAGGACGGCCCGGTGGACGGCACGGGCGATCCGCGCCCCCCAGACGGAGCGCGGACCGCCGAACGCCTCCGCCGGGCCCTCCTCCCGTACGGCGACGCAGACGGCGTCCGACGCGGTCCCGGTGCAGGGGAATCCCGCCTCCAGCAGCGCCTGCGTCTTCGCCTCGGTGACCGTCATGACGGCGTTGACCAGCGCCGGGTCGGAGAACGCGACCGGCACGGCCACCAGGATGTTGATCGTCCCCGGGCGCGGCGCACGCACTCCGGTATCGCGCACCCTGGCATCACGCACGCCGGCATCGCGCACCATGGCATCGCACACTCTGGCGTCGCCCGCGCCGGCGGCCTCCCGTGCCGGCTCAGGGGCGGCCGGCAGGCCGGGGTCGGGCACGCCCTCGGGCGCGGCCGCCCAGGTCTGCACGCCCAGGCCGACCGTGGCGACGGCCTCCGCTCCCCTGTCGGCCGCCGCGGCGTACCGCTCCACCAGCGCGGCCGTCATCATGCCGACCCCGGGGCCGCCGGGACCGAGCGCGTCCATGTGCTCGACCGGGTCCATGCGCGAGTAACCGGCGGCCACCTGCGCGTTCAGCACCCATTCGCGGTGGCCGATGCCGCCGCCCAGCATGGCGGAGGAGATCATCCGCCAGCCGGGCCCGAACCGCCACAGCAGCGTGCCCAGCCGCAGGCCGTCCTCCATCCGATACGTCAAGGACGGCCGCGGGACCTCCGTCATGCCTCCTCCATCATCGAGGAGATCGACGGGCGGACCAGGTGGACGAGCGGGCGCCCGTCGGGGCCGGGCTCCACCCGCACCCGGGCGCCGAAGTGCTCGGTCAGCAGCGGCTCCGCCAGCACCCGCGCGGGCGGCCCGGCCGCGACCGCGCGCCCCGAGGCGAGCAGCACCAGCGCGTCGGCGTACTGCGCGGCGAGGCTGAGATCGTGCAGCGTCGTCACGACGGTGAGGTCGTCGGCCAGGCGCAGCCGGTCGACGAGTTCGAGCACCTGCTGCTGGTGGCCCAGGTCGAGCGCCGTGGTGGGCTCGTCCAGCAGCAGCACCGGCGCCTGCTGCACCAGCGCCCTGGCGAGCACGACCCGCTGCCGCTCGCCTCCGGACAGGTGCCCGAGCGGCCGGGACGCGAAGCCGTCCAGGTCGAGCCGTTCCAGCACCGACCGCGTCACCTCGCGGTCCCGCGCGCTCTCGCTGCCGAGATAGGGGATGTACGGCGTGCGGCCCAGCAGCGCGTAGTCGTAGACCGTCATGTCGGGCGGCAGCGCCGGGCTCTGCGGGGCGTACGCGATCAGCCGGGCCCTTCGGCGCGGCCGCAGGTCGTCCACGGCCGTCCCCTCGACGAGCACCTCGCCCTCTCTCGGGATCAGCCCGGCGACGGCCCGCAGGAGCGTGGACTTGCCCGCGCCGTTCGGCCCGATGACCGCGAGCCACTGGCCGGGCGCGGCCGACAGCGTGACGTCCGTGAGCACCCGCCGCCCGCCGAGCGTGACGCCCACGCCGCGCGCCTCGACGGCCGGTACGGCGTGCCCGCTCACGTCTCCACCCGCCGGGTCACGCGCAGGACGGTGACGAAGAACGGCGCCCCGACGAACGCGGTGACCACCCCGATCGGCAGTTCGGCCGGGGCGAGCACCGTACGCGCGATCGTGTCGGCCAGCACGAGGAACGCCGCGCCGCCGAGGAACGACAGCGGCAGCACGATCCGGTAGGACCAGCCGGCGAGCCGCCGGACCACGTGCGGCACCACGATCCCGACGAACGCGATCAGTCCGCTGACCGCGACCGCCGACGCGGTGGCGAGCGAGGCGGCCAGCAGCACGACGAAGCGCACACGCGCCGCGCGTAGGCCGAGGCTGACCGCCTCCTCGTCGCCCACCGACAGCACGTCGAGCAGCCGCCCGTGCAGCAGCATGACGACGGTCGACACCACGGCGTACGGCGCGATCATGCGGAGCTGGTCCCAGCCGCCGCCGACGTCGCCGAGGATCCAGGAGTAGATCCGCTGCAGTTCCTCCACCTTGAGCTGCTGCACGAAGGTCTGGATGGCGGTGAGGAACGAGGTGACCGCGACCCCGGCGAGCACGAGCGTCGCGGTGCCGCCGCCCCGGCCCGCGGTGTGGCCCAGCGCGTACGCGAGGAACACCCCGCCGACGGCCCCGGCGAAGGCGGCGACCGGCACCCCGGCCACCCCGGCGTCGCCGCCCAGGAAGACCACGACGAGCGTCACGGTGAGACCGGCCCCGGCCGCCGCTCCGAGCAGGTAAGGATCGGCCAGCGGGTTGCGGAACACGCCCTGGTAGCCGGCCCCGGCCGTGGCGAGCAGCCCGCCCACGACGGCGGCGAGCAGCACCCGCGGCACCCGGAGCTGGAACAGCAGCCCCTCCTCGACCTGCGAGAGGCCCGAGTGCACGGACACCAGCGGCAGCCGGTCGAGCAGCGCCAGCGCGATGGCGCGGGGAGAGATGCCCGCCGCGCCCGCCATCAGGCCGAGGGCGAGACTGGCCACCAGCACGACGGACGCGACGAGCAGCGCCCGGCCGCGTGGCCGGGACTGCGTCGTCATCACGCCACCACCGGTCTCACCGCGTCACCGCTCACCGCGCCACCAGGGGCGTCCGTGTCGTCACCGGCTCAGCTCGCCGCCTTCTGCACGGCGTCGCTGACGGCCTGGGCGAGGTCGGCGACCCGGGGCCCCCAGCGGGAGGCGACGTCGTCGTCCAGCTCCACCACGCGGTCCTTCTTGACGGCGGACAGGCCGGACCAGCCCGGCCGCTTGGCCAGCGCGGCGGCGTTCTGGCCGCAGCACTTGGTGTCGCCGAGGAAGATCAGGTCGGGGTCGGCCTTGGCGACGAACTCCGCCGACAGCTTGGGATAGCCGCCCGCCGCATCGGGCGCCTCGTCGGCGATGTTCTTCAGCCCGAACAGGCTGTAGACCTGCCCGATGAACGTGCTCGACGTCGCCGCGTAAGGCGTGGTGTCCAGCTCGTGGTAGTACGTCAGGCCCTTGTCCTTCGGCGCCGCCGCCGCGAGAGCGTCGATCTTCTGCTTGACGCCGCTCGCCACCTCGTCGGCCTTGGCCGCGTTGCCGGTGGCCGCGCCGAGGTCCCTGATCTGGTCGTAGGTGTCGTCCAGCTTGGTGGCGGCGGGTTCGAGCAGCACCGGCACGCCGACCTTGCCGAGCCCGGCGACCACGCCCTCCAGGTCGTTGGCGAGCACGACGAGGTCGGGCTTGGCGGCGACGATCGCCTCGACGTTGGGCTTGAAGCCCGACAGCGACGTCTTGGGCGCCTCCGGCGGGTAGTTCGACTGGTCGTCCACCGCCGCCACCTGGCCGCCCGCGCCGATCGCGAACAGGATCTCGGTGGCCGTCGGGGACAGCGACACGATGTGCTCGGGCCTCTTGGCGATCGTCACCGCGCCGTTGCCCGCCTGGACCGTGACGGGGAAGGCGCCCTGTCCGGTGCCGTCCGAGGCGGCGGGGGTGGGGGTCGCGGACGTGGCGGCGCCGTCGGTCTGGCCGCAGCCGGCCAGAGCGAGCACGCCCAGCACCACACCCGCGACGGCCGTGCGTACGGGCCTCACGAGGTCCTCCATCAGGGGGAATGCCGGGAATCGAGGGACCCGCTGGAAGCGACGGATCACCCTTTTCCACGAGGGTCGATGGCGTCGGCGCACAGCGCAGGCGACCTGGCTCGTCCCCGGGGGCGGGGAACCACAGTTGCGGGACAGCGCCGGATTCTCACCGGACTTCGCTACGCGGCGCGCGTCGGACGCAACGGTACCAATCCCTCACCCGGCGTCCACCCCCGCCCCGGCCCGTCCGCACCGGCCCGTCCGCACCGGCCCGTCCGCACCGGGAGGATCAACGCGGCGCCCCACCCGACCGTTCGAGGTCGAGCGCGACCGCGCGGACCGCGTCCACGATGGGCAGCAGCCCCAGCAACTGATCATGCCGCCCGCCTGGGCGTACGCGGGGATGGTAGGGCAGGCCCTACCCCGGCGGTAGGGGGTCGCCCATGATCGGAAGTAGGGACCGCGTCGCTGCGCCGGGCAGGGCCGCGGCGAGACGCTTGACGTGCTCGACGGGGCCATGACTCCGAGACCCCGCGCACCCCGGAGCCTCCGAGCCCGGAGTGCCGAAGCCCCCGACCCCCGCCCGCGGGTTGACCACCCCGGCGGCCGACACAGCGAAGGCGGCCCCCGTGTCCCTGACCATGCTTCCTCCGGCTCCACAGCGGGCCCCGGCCGCGCCCGCGCCACGGGACCGCTTCATCGACGTCCTGCGCGTCTTCGGGATGGTCCTCGTGGTCGTCCAGCACTGGACGATGCCGGTCCTGTCGTACGCCCAGGGACGCCTCACCACGGGCAACGCCCTCGCCGCGATTCCGTACGTCACCTGGATCTCGCAGGTCATGCCGCTGGTCTTCTTCGCCGGGGGTGCGGCCAACGCGATCAGCTTCAGGTCCGCCGTCCGCCGGGGCGGCACCGCCCGTGAATGGACGGCGCGCCGGGTACGCCGCCTGGCCTGGCCGGTGGTGCCGCTGGCGGTCGTGTGGCTGCCGCTCCCCCACCTCCTGGCGGCCCTCGGCGTGCCCGCGCAGCCGGTGGAGGTGGCCGCGCGCACGGTCGGCCAGTTGCTCTGGTTCCTGGCGGTCTACCTGCTGGCCGTGGTGGCCACGCCGCACCTGCTGCGGATGCGGACCGGGGTGGTCCTGCCGGTGCTCGCGGGCGGCGCGGTGCTGATGGACGTGGTCCGGTTCTCCGGCCTGGAGGCCGCAGGCTACCTCAACGTCGCGTTCGTCTGGCTGGCGGTGCACCAGGTCGGGTTCCGGTACGCCGAGGGCGGCCTGGAGTGGCTGACCGGACGGCGGGCGGCCGGGCTCGCGGTGGCCGGGTTCGCGATGGTGGCGGGCCTGGTGGCGGCCGGACCGTACCCCGCCAGCATGATCGGGATGCCCGGGATGATCTCGAACATGGCCCCGCCGAGCGCCTGCCTGCTCGCGCTGTTCGCCGGTCAGCTCGGCCTGGCGATGCTGCTGCGCCCCGCCGTGAACGCGCTGGCCGCCCGCCCTCGAGCCGAGGCGGTGCTCACCGCGCTCGCGCCGCGCATGATGACCGTCTACCTGTGGCACATGACCGCGCTCGTCACCGTCGCCGGTGTGGCGACCCTCGGGTTCGGGCTGGCGACCCCGCCGACCGGCTCGGCGGCGTGGTGGAGCGCCGTCCCGCTGTGGCTGGCCGCCCTGGCGCTGGTCCTGGTCGCGCTCACCGCGCTGCTCGGCCGCTTCGAGGAGCCCGTGGGCGCCGCCGCCCACCGGCACGTGCCGCCGCCGCCACGCTCGTCGGCGGCGCGCTGCTCACGCTCACGATCACGGGCTTCGCGCCCGGCCCGGCGCCGCTGGTCGCGTGCGCCGCCCTGGTCGCGGGCCTGGCCCTGGTCAGCCGGCCCGCAGCTGCCGCTCCACCTCGTCGATGATCTCCTGCAGGCGCAGGCCGTGGCGGGCGTCGAGCGGATGCCCGCGCCGTCGCGTACGGTGCCCGCGAACTGCCGGACCACCTCGGGGAAGACGTCGCCGAGTTCGGAGCCGAGCAGCGAGGCGCTGCCGAGCCGTCCGTACACGTCGATGCGGCTGGGCGGGGTGTCGCCCTCGACGGCCATGCTCAGCGACGCCTCGCTGACCGCGCCGCCCTCGTGCTCCAGCAGCAGGCCGACCCAGCCGAGCGGGTCGCCGTGGGCCTTGACCGCGACCACCCGGCCGAGCGCGGCGTCGAGCAGGTCGATCATGTGCGGGCCCACGTCGAGCACCGCACCGCGCTCAAGCCGCCAGGGGGTGGCGAAGGGGCCGCCGCGCAGGCTTCCGGAGATGTTGGCGGCGTGCCCTCCGAAGGGCTCGATCCGCCGGGCCCGGTCGAGGAAGCCGGCCGTCGCCGCCGAGTAGCGGAACGTGAAGAGCATCTGGGAGGCGACGCCCGCCTCCTCGATCGCCCCGGCCAGGCGCCGGGCGCCGTCGAGGTCGGCCGCGAGCGGCTTCTCCAGCAGCAGCGCCCTGCCCGCCCGGGCCGCGAGCACGCCCAGCTCGGCCTGTACGGCGGGCGGCACGCAGAAGGCGACCGCCTCCGACGCCGCGAACAGGTCCTCCAGCCGCTCGAAGGAGGGCGCGCCGTGGGCCTCCGCCAGCGCTCGCGCCGCGTCGGGCCTGCGCGCCCACACCCCGGACAGCGTCGTGTGCGGCCCTGCCGCGAGGGCGGGCGCGTGCACCATCTCCGCCCACGGTCCCGCACCGACGAGTCCCACCCGCACCGGCTCCATGACGCCCCCTTTCCGGCGGGACCCTACTGCAGGCCGCCGATGGACGGTCAAGGGGGCCGCCGCGCGTGAAATCGGCCGTACGGGCAAGATGGACCGTCTATGAACGTCATCCTGCTGAGGCACGGCGAGACCGAGTGGAGCAGGGCCGGGCGGCACACGGGCCGCACCGACCTGCCGCTGACACCGCACGGCGAGGAGGAGGCGCGCGCCCTGTCCCGCCTGGTGGCGGGCCGGTCGTTCGCACTGGTCCTCGTCAGTCCCGCGCAGCGGGCCCGCCGTACGGCCGAGCTCGCCGGCGCGGGGCCGTACGAGGTGGACCCGAACCTGTGGGAGTGGGACTACGGCGGCTACGAGGGGATTTCCACCGCCGACATCCGCAGGTCACGCCCCGGCTGGTACGTCTGGCGCGACGGCGTCGTCCCGGGAGACGAGGCGCACCCGGGTGAGACCGTCGAGCACGTCGGGGAGCGGGCGGACAAGGTCCTCGCCCGGATCCGCTCGGCGGACGGCGACGTCCTGGTCGTCGCGCACGCGCACATCCTGCGTGTGCTGGCGGCGCGCTGGCTGTCGCTGCCGGCCGACCACGGCAGACACCTGCGTCTCGACACCGGGACGTACTCGGTCCTCGGCTACGAGCACGACGACGAGCCCGTCCTGCTCCGCTGGAACGTGCCGACCTGAGACTTGCCGGTCCGGAAACGTGCCGGTCCGAATCGGACCGGTCCGATCACGCGTGCCTGTTCACGCCTGGGCGACCGGCTGGGGTTGCGGGCCTCGGCCGGTCAGCCATTCCAGGACCTTGCGGTGGCCGCGCCGGGCGTCCTCGAAGTGCCCCCACCGCCAGTACCTGGGCTGCTCCCGCACCCCGGTGACCCATGTCCGATACGCCACCGTCCTGGGCCGCCCGTCCGCCGGGTCGGCCGGCGCGGCGACGCCATAGGTGCGGATCACCACGCGGCCTCCGGGTGCGAACAGCACGTCGTCGGCCACCGGGTAGAGAGTCATCTGGTCCAGCACGGGGTCCCCCTTGTGAGCTTTCCTGGGACTCACTGTGCCGGATCCGTGTTACGCCTCCCGCGTCGCGCTGTTACGCCCGTGAGAAGCGGGTGAACACGGGGTTACACCAGAACAGGTCAGACCAGGAGGCCGTCGAACTCGCCGTCCTTGACCCCGAGCACCAGGGCCCGTATCTCATCTCGTGTGTAGATGAGCGCCGGTCCGTCGGGATAGCGGGAGTTCCGGACGGCCACGCCGCCGTCGGGAAGCTCGGCCAGCTCCACGCAGTTGCCGGTCGAGTTGCTGTGGGCGCTTTTCCGCCAGGTGACCCCGGCGATGTCGGTTGCGGGCATCCCGTTATATGTCTGCATTCATGTCTCTCTGAGAAGTTCGCCGAGGATCTCGGCAGTGCCGCCGGGCGTGGTGCTCTCCACGCACAGCTGCTCCATGGCCGTGAGGTAGGGATCGATGTCCTCACGTTTGTCCAGGTAGAGCGCACCCCAGAGCTGCTCGACGTAGACCACGTCCGAAAGGTCGGACTCCGGGAAGCGGAGGATGGTGAACGCGCCTCCCTCGGCCGCGTGCATCCCGTAGCGAAGGGGCATCACCTGAAGGGTGATGTTGGGCAGCGTGGACACCTCCAGCAGGTGCTGGAGCTGTTCCCGCATCGTCGCACTCCCTCCGATGGGCCGCCTGAGCGCGGCCTCGTCGATGACGGCCCACAACCGGGGGCCGTCCTTGTGCGTGAGCCTCTCCTGCCGCTGCATCCGCAGATGGACGCGCTGCTCGAGCTCGTCCTCCGAGGCGTCCGGATGACCGAGCGTGATCACCGAGCGGGCGTACGCCGCCGTCTGCAGCAGGCCGGGCACGAACTGCACCTCGTAGGTGCGGATCACGCTGGCAGCCTCCTCCAGGCCGACGTAGGTGACGAACCAGTTCGGCAGCACCTCGCCGAACTTGTGCCACCACCCGGGCGTGTTCGCCTCGCGGACCATCTCCAGCAGGCCACGCCGCTCGGCGTCGTCGTGGACGCCGTACAGCGTGAGGAGGTCTTCGACGTCACGTGTCTTGAACCCGACCCGGCCGAGCTCCATCCGGCTGATCTTCGACTCCGAGGCACGGATGTGGAATCCGGCGACCTCGCGGGTCAGGCCCCGCTGCTCACGCAGCCGGCGCAGGCTCGCGCCGAGCATGATGCGTCGAACGGTGGAACCGGATCCGGGCGGATCTATGGACACGTGCTATTCCTCCGCTTTGTGGACTGGTTCACAGTCTGTCAAAGATCGCCCCCTTCGTCCCAGTGGTGTTCGGGAGTACCGTAGCGCTTGCACAACGCGCTTGCACGTGCATTCGCTCTTGCACATGCACGGGAGTGTCCCTCATCATGATCCCGTGCAGTCCACGAACCTGACTCGTGGCCAGAACCAGTGGTCGGCGCTCGACTGGTGGCCGCCTATCGGCTGGTGGCCGGAGCCCGCACGCGGTCTCCCCGAACCCGGGTCGGCCACCGCCAGCGCCACCTTCGTCCTGCCGCCCCGCGCGGAATCGGTCCACTCGGCGCGTAGCTTCACCGCCGGGACCCTCTCGGGCTGGCAGTTGGCGGACCTGCTCGACGGGATGGAACTGGTCGTCTCGGAACTGGTCACCAACGCCCTGCGGCACGGCATGACGCTCACCGACAGCCGCACGCGGGAGGCCATGCGGCTGTCGTTGATCCGGCGGGGCGCGCACGTGACCTGCGCGATCACCGATCCCGGCTCGTCCGCGCCGGTGCTGCGGGATCCGAGCCCGTTCGAGCCGGGCGGCCTCGGGCTGCACATCGTGGAGTCGCTGAGCGTGTGCTGGGGATGGTGCCCGCTCGTCCCGCAGGGCAAGGCGGTGTGGGCCGTACTGGCGGCCTGAAGCAGCGCGGCCCGAACAGGGGCCGGCGGCCGGACGGCGGGGCCACACGCTTCGCCGGGAGCTTCGGCCGCCCCGCGCGGGGAGTGACGGCTCTCCGCTCAGGAGCACCGGAAAACCTAACCCGATCGCCAGATCTACCTGTCGCCGGTCATGGTCCGCCGCCGAAGAGCGCTCCCGTGCAGCCCGGAATGCATGGGAGCGCCCTCCGGCCGGCGGCCCGGATTCCCCGGAACCGCCCCTGAGACCGGGCCCGGCACGCGATGATGGGCCGAGAGCGGGCCGTGACGGCCCGGCGGCGTGCTCGTTCCCAAGCGATCGGCGGAGAAATATCGTGATCTCGGGATCCGTGACTTTGCGCTCATTGTCCGCCCACGGACCCCGCCGAGACTGTGATCTGCACTACGGTGGCTTCCTGGGACTCCCGAGAGATCAACAATGGACGATCACCTAATCGGCTGGCTGACCAGTCTTGACGAGGACAGGCTCGCCCGCGTGCTGGCGAACCGGCCGGACGCGATCGCCGCGCCGTGGCCCCGGCGCCTGGACGCCCTCGCGCAGCGGCTGACCGACACCTTCGCCGTCATGGAGGTCATGCGCGGCCTCCCCCTTCCCCCGCTCGAACTCCTGCAGGCGTGCCTGGTCATCGGCGGCCGTCCGACGGAGGACGAACTGGCCCGCTTCCTCGGGGTGAGCGCCTCCGCGGTGATCCCGTGGCTCGACCACCTCTACGACCACGCCGTCGCCTGGCCCGGCCGCGACGGCAGGATCACCGTGGCCGAGGCCGTCGCCCGCTGGTGGACCGCGCCCTGCGGCCTGGGCGAGCCGCTCGGCGCGTACCTCGACTCCTGGAAGCTCAGCACCGACGCGCTGCGCCGCATGTGCCGGGTGCTCGACCTGTCCCCGCACGGCGGCAGGCGCCAGGTGATCGCCCGGATCACCGCCCTGCTCGGCGACTGCGAGCGCCTGGGGTCGCTTCTCGACGACGCCCCCGACGGCACGCTCGGCATGCTCGACGACTTCGCGTGGGACGGCCCGGTCCGCAGCGTGAACGGCAACCGGTTCATCACCCCGGGCACGCCGGAGAAGTGGGCCCTCGACCGCGGCCTGCTCTTCCGCACCCAGTGGGACCTGGCGGAGATGCCCCGCGAGGTCGCGCTGGCGCTGCGCGGGCCCGACTACCGCGGGCCGTTCACGCCGTACCCGCCCGACCTGGCCACGGCGGAGTCGGACGCCGACGCCGTCGAACACGCGATGTGCCTGGCCGCGCCGCACGTGCTCGACCGGGCCACCGCGCTGCTGGAGAACGTCGACAAGACGCCGCTGCCGCTGCTCAAGAACGGCGGGGTCGGCGTGCGGGAGATCAAGCGCCTGGCCAGGGAGACCGGCTGCGCCGAGGACGAGACCCGGCTGCTGCTGGAGGTCTGCGCGGTCGCCCGGCTGATCGCGATCGACGAGGAGGCGGGCGGGCTGACGCCGGCGGGCCGGTACGACGCGTGGCGGCTGGAGGAGGCGCCCATGCGGCTGCGCGTCCTACTGGCCGCGTGGTGGCGGATGGAGCGCTCGTCGCTGCGCCGGGTGGACGGCCGCCACCCCGCCGCGCTCGGCGACGACCCGGCCGGCGAGACGATCGCCAGGATCCGGTGGGCCCTGTTCGCGGCGCTCGCCGAGATCCCCGAAGGCAGGTCCTTCGCGACGCTGCCGGAGCTCGTGCAGCGGGTGCACTGGCGCGCCCCGCTGCTCGACCGGGAACTGCTGGACGGCTGCGCGGCGGCCGTGCTCGAGGAGGCCCGCCTGCTCGGGCTCGTGGCCTGCGACGCGCTCACCGGTCTCGGCCGGGCGCTCGCCCCGCTCGCGGGCGTGGCCGGGGACGAGAGCCGCGAGTGCGTGCCCGAGGTCGAGCACGACCCCGCGCTGGCGAAGGCCGCCACGCACGCCATGGCGAGCGCGCGGCGCACGGCCCTGTTCGGCGCCGACCTCACCGCCGTGGTGACCGGCCCGCCGTCGGTCGAGCTCGCCGCGCTGCTCGACCGCGCCGCCGACCGAGAGTCGCAGGGCTCGGCCTCGGTGTGGCGGTTCAGCCCCGCGAGCGTACGGCGGGCCCTGGACGGCGGCGACACGGCCGACACGCTCATCGCCGACCTGTCGGAGGCGGGGACGCTCCCCCAGCCGCTGACCTACCTGATCAGGGACGTGGCGCGGCGGCACGGCGAGGTCACGGTGTCGTCGGTCGGCTGTATCGTGCAGGGTTCCGACCCCACGCTGCTCGCCGAGATCGCCGCGCACCGGAAACTGGCCAAGCTGGGCCTGCGGCTGCTGGCGCCGACCGTGCTCGCCGGCGCGGCGCCCGCCGCGGCCACGCTGGCCGCCCTCAGGGAGGCGGGGTACGCCCCCGTGCCGGTGGACGACACCGGAGAGATCACCATCCGGCGCGAGCCGCAGGGCGGGCGGCTGATCCTCCTGCCCGGCGGCCGGGTCGCCGAGCTCGAACCCCCCGGTCCGCTGCTGGAGCCTCCGCCGGACCCGCGCGAGCACGCCAGGCGGCTGCTGGTCAGCGGCGGCCCGGTGGCGGCCGCGGCGCAGCCCCGTCAGACGTGGGCCGTCATCGGGCGCATGGCGACCCGGCTCCCGGCGGCGCAGCAGTCGCTGCTGGGTTTCGTCGTGGACCGCGACGTCCGCGCGATGATCACGCTGGCCGACGGGGGTCACCGCCACGGTCAGCCACGGCGAACTGCGCAGCGGCGTGCTCGACGCGTGGTGCGAGGAGGCCGGCGACTACCTGGAGTTCCCGCTCAACGAGATCGCCTCGGTCACCGCCGACTGCTGACCGCCGTCACCGCGGTCTCAGCGGACGCCGCAGCGGCGCAGGACGAGCAGGGCCAGGGCGCGGGTGACGTCGCGGACCTCCCGCAGGTCGACCTGCTCGCGCGGAGCGTGCGCGAAGCGGACGTCGCCCGGCCCGTAGTGCAGGGTCGGCACGCCCGCCCCCGCGTACAGGCGCAGGTCGCTCCCGTACGGCGCGGCGGTGCGGCCCGGCCGCGCCCCGGTCACGTCGGCCACCGCGCGGGCCGCCTCCTCCGCCAGCGGATGCCCCTCGGGCAGCCGGCCGCTGGCGAACTGCCCGCCCGGCCAGGTGACGCGTACGGGGTTGTCCCGCAACCAGGGGTCGTCCAGATCGGCGAGCGCGCTCTCCAGGGCGGCGCGGGCGTCGGCCGGGTCCTCGTCGAGCCGGACGCCCAGCCGTCCCTCGGCCACGAGCAGGTCGGGCACCGTGCTCGCCCAGTCGCCCGCGCGCACGGTGCCGATCTCGATCGGGTACGGCAGCGGGTTGCCCTCGAAGAGGGGGCCGGGATCGGCGTTGCGCTCGCGTTCGAGCCGGCGGACGGCCTGGAGCACCGGCACGAACGCCTCGACGGCGTTGACCCCCTCGTAGCGGGTGGCGCCGTGCGCGGCCCGGCCGGCGACTTCCAGGCGGAAGGTCAGCGCGCCTGCGTTGGCGGTGATCAGCTTCCCGCTGGTCGGCTCGGTGATCACGGCCGCCTCTCCCGCGTGGCCTCTGGCCAGGGTGGCGAACGCGCCGAGCCCGCCGTCCTCCTCGCTGACCACGCAGTGGACGGCCAGGGGGCGCGCGAGCCGTACGCCGGCCACGCGCAGCGCGCGCACCACGGCGAGGTTGGCGGCGAGACCGGCCTTCATGTCGCAGGCGCCCCGGCCGTGCAGGGCGGTCGCGGTGAGGCGGGCGCCGAACGGGTCCTGCCCCTCCCACTTGCCCGGGTCGCCGATCGGCACGACGTCGGCGTGCCCCTGCAGGATCAGCGCGGGCGTGCCCTCGCCCTCGGTGACGCCGACGACGCCGTAGCCCTCGGCGCGCTCCGCCTCCATGCCGGGGAACCCCTCGCGAGAACGGAGATCGTCGAGGTCGAGCTTCCACATGTCGACGTCGAGGTCCCATTCGGTGAGCATGCGGGCGCATCTGTCCTGCAGGTCGGACTCGGCGTCGGTGCCGGTGACGCTCGGCACCCGGACCAGGCCGGCCAGCAGGCGCACGGTCTCGGCCTCGTCGATGGCGCCTAGGACTCTCGCTTCGACATCCATGCCGGAGACTGTAAGGCCTCCCCCCTACCGGCGTGGAACCCCTGAATGCACGTGCATTCGCGTCGTACAGTGGATCTTTCGGAAGGGAGTCCGGGGATGGCGAGACTGACAGCCGGCTGGGTGGGCCGCCCGGGGATCTGGCGCGGCCTGCTCGCGTGGCCGGTGGTCGCGCCGTTCGCGCTGTGGGCCGTGCTGCGGCTGGTGCCCGGCGACGTCCACTTCCGGTGGGTGCAACTGGTGGCGTTCACGCCGTACGTCGCCCTCGCCTCGGTCGTCGCGCCGCTGGTCGCGCTGCTCGTGCGGCGCCCGGCGGCGCTGGTCGCGGGCCTGGCGGTCACCGCGACGCTGGCGGCCTGCGTGCTGCCCCGCGCGCTGTCGGACCCGTTCCCGCACGGCTCGGCCGGCGCGGGTGTGCGGGCGGCCGGCGCCGCGGGCCCGGCCCTCCGGGTCCTGTCGGCCAACCTGCTCTACGGCTCCGTCCCGCCCGCCGCGCTGGTGGACCTCGTACGGCGGCTGCGCCCCGATGTCCTGACGCTCCAGGAACTGACCCCGGAGGCGTCGGCGGGCCTGCGTGCGGCGGGCCTGACCACGCTCCTGCCGTACGCGGACGACCGGGCCCAGGAGGGCTCGGGCGGCTCCGGGCTCTTCACGCGCTTCCCCCTGCGGCCGGAGGAGCTCACGACCGTCAACGACCGCCAGCAGGCGGCGGGCGTCGTCGAGGTCCCCGGCGCCGGGCCCGTCGCCGTCGTGTCCGTGCACCCGTGCGCGCCGCGCTACGCGTACCGGTTCAGCTGCTGGTCGAAGTCGCTCGCCGCGCTGCCCGGTCCGGGCGGGCCCGTACGGATCCTGTCCGGCGACTTCAACGCGACGCTCGACCACGCCAGGGTCCGGCGCCTGCTCGACGCGGGCTACCGGGACGCGGCCGACGCGACCGGCAACGGTCTGGCCGGCACCTGGCCGTATCGGAGGTCGTCGGACTTCAGGGGTCTGCCGGTGCCGCCCGTCACCCTCGACCACATCCTGGTGGACCCGCGCGTCGCGGTCCGGGCGTTCGGCGTCCACCGGCTCCCGGTGACCGACCACCGGGCGATCTTCGCCGAACTGGTCCTGCCCACGACCGGCGTCTAGCTAGGCCCGTTCCGACGCCGGGAAGGCGAACCGCGGCTCCGCTCCGGACCACCACACGCCGATCGCGAACGCCGCCGTCGCCTCCAGGTAGACCGCGCGGGACAGCCCTCCGCAGGGCATCGGCGTGCATCCCATCGACGTGATCAGCGCGGCGGTCCGGTCGAGGCTGCCCGGATCGTCGCCGCAGAACGGCACGGCCAGCGGAACTCCTTCGAACGCCGGCCGCGGCACCGTCCAGATGCTGTCGTGGCACAGGTTGAACGCCTTGACCACATGGGCGTCCGGCGCGACGTCCGCCATCAGCCGGGCGACCGAGGTCGTGCCGCCCGTCGTCAGCGTCAGCCCGTCGTCGCCCGGCTCGACGGGATTCGAGCAGTCGAGGACGGTCCGCCCGGCGAGGACGGCCGCGAGCCCGTTCACCAGCCCCGGCGCCACGCCGGCGGGAACCGCCGCGAGTACGAGTTCGCCGTGCGCGGCCGCGTCCGCGAGCGTTCCGTCCTTCGCGGCGCCGATGCGGGCCGCCGTCGCGGCGGCCGCGGCCCGGTCGCGTCCGCCGACGAGCACGTCGTGCCCCGCGCGGACCCAGGCGCCGCCCAGTGCCGTGGCCATCCCGCCCGTGCCGAGGATGCCGATGCGCATGGTGCCTTCTCCGTTCCGGATGAACCAGGTGACGGCCCAGACGTTAGAGAAGCCGACGCACACCACACGGTGTCTTTCGGACCGGGCAGGATGGGGCCATGGACGAGTTCCACGACGAGCGCGCGTACACCTCCGACTGCCGGGCGCGCCTCGCGTTCGAGGTGCTCGCGAACCGCTGGGACAGCGTCGTGGTCTACACGCTCGGCGAGGCCGGTCCGATGCGGCCACGGCGGTTGCGCGCCCGGATCGGCGGGATCTCTCCCAAGGTCCTCAACGAGGCGCTGCGGCGCCTGGAGTACAACGGCCTGGTCGAGCGCCGGGCGTACGCCGAGGCGCCGCCCCGCGTCGACTACGCGCTGACGGAGGCGGGCACGGCGCTGCTCGCCCCCATGCGCGCGATGGGCGAGTGGGCCGTACGCCACGGGGACGCCGTGCTGGACGCCCAGGACCGGTTCACGGCGCGGGGACGGGACCGGCGCCTCACCGGCGTCTGACGCCTACCTCAGTGACACGCGGGTGAAGCGGGTCTCGAAGCCCTTGCCGGCCGGGGCGGCGCACATGACCCCGGCGAGGGCCGGCGCCTGCGGCGGGAAGTAGGCCAGGCGCAGCATGTGCTCGGGCTCGCGCCGTTCACGCCGTATCGGACGGTCACGGCGTCGCCGGCCCGTTCGAGGTCGAACGTCGCGGAGACGAGGCCGCCGGGCGCGGGCGTGACGGACCAGTCGGAGAAGCCGCGGGTGACGACGACGCTGAGCTGGTGGCCGCCGTCGACGAACTCGACCCCCGCCTTGATCCAGTTCTCCTCGTCGATCCGGAGCACGGCTCCGGCCTGGTCATACTGATCGGCGTAGTCGGCGTCGAACGTCACGGTCAGCCGGACGTCCCCGGCGACCTGGCGGCCGAACATGTGGGCGGTGTCGTACGAGTAGCCGTAGTGCGTCTTCTGCCACAGGTCGCTCTGGGCGTCGGCGACGGCCCGCAGGCCCTCTCCGGTGTGCGACCACCCGGCGGGCTCGTTGATCCACATGAAGTCTTCGAACGCCATGCCGGCCCCTTGCCGTCGCTTTGACTGATCTTGTTATGAGAGCGCTTTCCGCGGCTCGGCGTCAAGGACGATCTACCTGCAATTTAGATCGATTTGTCCCCTTTACTCCCTCTTTCCCTATACTCGTGCCTCACATCACCTTTTGCCCCTGTAAATCACGTACATCGCATAACCGTCGTATCCCCTTCCCCAGGGAACGCGCGGCCCGCTTCCGGAGCCTTCCGCCCCTCCTCACCGAGGGCCGCTCCGCCATGGCCGGGCGCGCGTGCGGAGCCCGCCGGCCAGCCGGGACTCCTCGACGACGCGAGGCCCCGTTCCCCCCGGGGCCGCCCCGCGACCGAGACGAAAGGAACCTCATGCGCAAGCGAGCCCGTCAGGCGATCACCATGGCGATGGCCGGAACCACACTCGTCGCCGGCGCGGCCACCGCCGCGAACGCCTCGGTGATCCCTCAGGCTCCCTCCTCCGCGCCGCTCCCCCGGACGGTGTCCGCCGCCTCACCGGACACCACCCGTCCGGTTCCTGCAGACCCCGCTTCCCTGACCCTGGCCTCCCTGGGCGCCGCCTTCAACGCGACCCTCCGCACGGCGTACGCGGAGATGAAGAAGGCCGCCTCCCTGCCCTCCGGCGTCTCCACCGCCACGTCCTTCTGGGACGGCGAGACCGCGTCGGGCAAGCCGATGCGCTACCGGACCGTCGCCAGCCCCTACTGGCCCCTCGGCACCAAGGTGCGGATCACCTACAAGGGGAAGAGCGCGATCGGCGTCGTCGAGGACTTCGGCCCGGCCGAGTGGGCCGTGGCCCAGCACGACATCCCGGCGATCGTCGACCTGTCCGAGAAGATGATGGCCGACCTGACGGGCGTCGCCTCCAACACCGTCCACGTACGGTTCCAGGTGCTCAAGTGGGGCAAGGGCGGCGTCTACCGCCGCTCAGGAACCGGCTACGACCTGGCCATGGGCCACCGGTGAGATCCCGCCGCCGGTGAACCTCCGATGACGGTGCCCGGCGCCGCTCCGCGTACACTGCGAGCGTGGCTGACCCGAAGTTCGAGATCCAGATGCTTCACGACCGCGTGATGGTCAAGGTTCAGCGGGAGCTTGAGGAGCGGCGCAGCAGCGCGGGCATCGTCATCCCGGCCACGGTCAAGATGGCCAACCGGCTCGTCTGGGGCGAGGTGTGCGGCGCCGGCGCCAGCGTCAGGTCGGTCAAGACCGGCGACAAGGTCCTGTTCAACCCCGAGGACCAGTACGAGGTGGAGGTCCAGGGCCAGCTCTACCTGGTGCTGCGCGAGCGCGACCTGCACGCCGTGGCGACGCAGCAGACCGACCACGGCACCGGCCTCTACCTCTGACCGCCCGGCTCCCGGCCCCCGCCGAGCCCCTTTCACCCCCCCCCAGGTGGACCATGAGCTTCCAGGATGAACTCGTCGAGCTTCGCCGCGCGTTGCACCGGGAGCCGGAGATCGGCCTCGATCTGCCCCGCACGCAGGAGAAGGTGCTCGCGGCGCTCGACGGCCTGCCCCTGGAGATCACCACCGGCGAGCGCCTGTCGTCGGTGACCGCCGTGCTGCGCGGCGGCCGCCCTGGCCCCGCCGTGCTGCTGCGCGCCGACATGGACGCGCTGCCGGTGCACGAGAAGACCGACGTGCCCTACCGGTCGCGCTTCGACGGCCGCATGCACGCCTGCGGCCACGACCTGCACACGGCCATGCTGGTGGGAGCCGCCCGCCTGCTCAGCGAGCGGCGCGCCGACCTCGCCGGAGACGTGGTGCTGATGTTCCAGCCCGGCGAGGAGGGCCAGGAGGGCGCCCGGCTGATGATCGAGGAGGGCGTGCTCGACGCGGCCGGGGCTCGGCCCGTCGCCGCGTACGGCATGCACGTCTTCTCGACCACGATCCCGCGCGGGCTGTTCCTGACCAAGGGCGGGCCCGTGCTCGCCGCGGCCGACACGCTGACCGTGACCGTGCGCGGCAGGGGCGGCCACGGGTCCTCCCCGCACCGCGCCCTCGACCCGATCCCGGCGGCGTGCGAGATCGTGACGGCCCTGCAGACCCACGTCACGCGCGGCTACGACGTGTTCGACCCCGTCGTGGTGACCGTCGGCAGCTTCCACGCCGGCACCACCGACAACGTGATCCCGGACGAGGCCGTCTTCGAGGCCACCGTGCGCACGTTCTCGACCGGCTCGCGCGACCGCATCAGGGAGGGCCTGGTCCGGCTCGCCCGCGGCATCGGGGAGGCGCACGGCCTCACCGTCGACTGCGCGTTCGGCCTCGGCTATCCCGTCACCGTGAACAACGACGCCGAGGCGGAGTTCGCCGCCCGCACGGTGCGTGAGGCCCTCGGCGAGGACCGCTACTTCCCGCTGCCCACCCCGGCGACCGGCTCGGAGGACTTCTCGTACGTGCTGGAGCAGGTGCCGGGGGCGTTCCTCGTGGTCGGCGCCTGCCCGCCCGGCCGGGACCTCGCCACGGCCCCGGCCAACCACTCCGCGGCGGCGGAGTTCGACGACGCCATCCTGTCCGACGGCGCGACGCTGCTCAGCGAGCTCGCGATCCGGAGGCTGGCCCGCGGCTGACGGTCAGCTCAGGAGTTCGCGGGCCTTCTGGACCAGGTCGACGCCCAGAGTCAGCCGGACCGACACCCAGACGATGGCCCCGGCGCAGAGCAGGGTGAGCGCGCTCGCGACGATGCGGACGAACCAGTTCTGCCGCTTGAGCCAGTCGGTCGCCGCCCTGACCCTGTCCTTGGCGAACTCCAGCAGCCGGGACGCCCAGGGGAACTCCGTGGCCAGGACCGCGAGCCCGGCGAAGACCACCAGCCAGCCCGGCCCCGGGAAGGGCACCATGATCAGGCCGGTGACCACGAGGGCGGTGCCGATCACCCCGATGACGATCCGCAGCGTCAGCCGGCCGGCCGGAGTCGCGCGGACCCGGTCGAGCCAGCCCGGCGAATCGTCGGTCCCTTCCTGTCCACCCGTACGACTGTCCTCAGCCGTCGCCACACGGCTCACCCCCATTCGCTGCCCACGATAGCCAGCGGACGACCGCGGCGGCGATCGGCGGCTTCACGCGTCCCCGAGGCAGGCGGCGGTCTGCTCGGCGATCTCCAGTTCCTCGTTGGTGGGCACCACCAGCACCGTCACCTCGGCGCCCTCCGGGGAGACCACCCTGGCCTCCGCCGACTCCGCGGCGTTGCGGCCGGGGTCGATCTCGATGCCGAGCCGGGTGAGCCCGGTCGTCGCGAGCGCGCGGACGCGGGGGCTGTTCTCCCCCACCCCGCCGGTGAAGACGAGGGCGTCCACGTGGCCGAGCGCCGCGTAGTAGGCGCCGATGTAGGCCCGCACACGGTAGCCGTAGACGTCGAGCGCGAGCCGGGCGTCCTCGTCGCCGGAGTCGGCCAGCCGCCAGACCTCCCGCATGTCGTTGGCGCCGCACATGCCGAGCAGGCCGCTCTCCTTGTTGAGCGCCGCGTCGACGCCGGCGAGGTCCATTCCGGCGACCCGGCCGAGATAGGCGCCCAGAGCGGGGTCGACGTCCCCGGAGCGGGTGCCCATCACCAGCCCGGCGAGCGGGGTGATGCCCATCGAGGTGTCCACGCTGCGCCCGCACCGCACCGCCGTCGCGCTCGCGCCGTTGCCGAGGTGCAGCACGATCGAGTTCACCTCGTCGTACGGCCGGCCGAGCAGCGCGGCCGCCCGGCGGGAGACGTACGCCGTTGAGGTGCCGTGGAAGCCGTAGCGGCGCACGCCGAGCTTGCGGGTCCACTCGCGGGGGGACGGCGTAGGTGTGCGCGTGGGGCGGGATCGTGCCGTGGAAGGCGGTGTCGAAGACGGCGACGTGCGGCAGGCCGGGGAAGGCCCGCCGGGCGACCCGGATGCCCTCCAGGTTGGCCGGGTTGTGCAGCGGCGCGAGCGGCGCGATCTCCTCGATGGCCCGCTCGACCTCGTCGTCGATCAGCACCGGCGTTACGAACCGGCTGCCGCCGTGGACGACCCGGTGGCCCACGGCGGTCACGCGGTCGAGCGGCGGCCCGTGCTCGGCGAAGGCCGCGAGCACCGCCTTCAGCCCCTCCTCGTGGTCGGCCACCCGGCGCTCGGTCCGTACGCCGTCGTGGGCGAGCACGCTCTCGTCCTCGCCGATGCGCTCGATCAGCCCGCCGGCCACGGCCCGGCCCGTCCCCATGTCGATGAGGCGGTACTTGATGGACGACGACCCCGTGTTCACGGACGAGGACCTGCCCGCTCACTGTCTCTCCTCCCGCGCCTGCGCGCTCACCGTGTCTCCCCGTGCGCCTGCGCCTGGATGGCCGTGATCGCCACGGTGTTGACGATGTCGCCCACGGTCGCGCCGCGGGACAGGTCGTTGACCGGCTTGCGCAGGCCCTGCAGGACCGGCCCGATCGCGACCGCGCCGGCGCTGCGCTGCACGGCCTTGTAGAGGTTGTTGCCCGTGTTGAGGTCGGGCACCACGAACACCGTCGCCCGCCCGGCCACCGGGCTGCCGGGCATCTTGGTCCGCGCCACGCTCGGCTCGGCGGCGGCGTCGTACTGGATCGGGCCCTCGACGGGCAGGTCCGGCCGCAGCTCGCGGACCCGCGCGGTGGCCTCGCGCACCTTGTCCACCTCGGGCCCTGCGCCGGACTCGCCGGTCGAGTACGACAGCATGGCCACGCGCGGCTCGACCCCGAACCTGGCGGCCGTGGCGGCCGACGAGATCGCGATGTCGGCGAGCTGGGCGGCCGTGGGGTCGGGGACGACGGCGCAGTCGCCGTACACGAGGACGCGGTCGGCCAGGCACATGAAGAACACGCTGGACACGACGCCCACGCCCGGCGAGGTCTTGATGATCTCGAACGAGGGCCTGATCGTGTGGGCGGTGGTGTGCGCCGCGCCGGAGACCATGCCGTCGGCCAGCCCGAGATGGACCATCATCGTGCCGAAGTAGGAGACGTCGGTGACGATGTCGCGGGCCTGCCCGACGGTCACGCCCTTGTGCGCGCGCAGCCGGGCGTACTCCTCGGCGAACAGCTCGCGCAGCTCCGCGTCGAACGGGCTGACCACGCGGGCGCCGTCGACGGCCAGGCCCATCGTGGCCGCCGCCAGCCGGATCTCCCGCTCGTCGCCCAGCAGGGTCAGCTCGGCCACGCCCCGGCGCAGCAGGCTGTCGGCCGCGCGCAGGATCCGCGGCTCGGCGCCCTCCGGCAGCACGATGTGCCTGCGGTCGGCGCGGGCCCGGTCCAGCAGGTCGTACTCGAACATGAGCGGGGTGATCGCCGCGGCCTTGGTGACCTGCAGGTTGCGCAGCAGCGCCCCGGCGTCGACGTGCTCGGCGAAGACCCCGAGCGCGGTGTCGATCTTGCCCTTGGCATCCGGGCTGAACCGGCCCTCGGCCTTCGACAGCTTGGTCGCGGTCTCGAACGTGCCGCCGCCGGTCGTGATGATCGGCAGCCGGATGTCCATGCCCTTCAGCAGGCGGACGACCGCGTCGGGCAGCTCCAGCCCGCCGTTGAGAATGATCGCCGACAGGGCGGGGAACGTGGGGGCCTTGTGCGCGGCCAGCAGCCCCGGCACCAGCGCGGCGGCCCGGTCGGCGGGGACGACGACCGCCAGGCCCTCGGTGAGGCGCTCCAGGATGTTCGGCAGCGACATCGCGCCGATCATCAGCCCGCCCGTCTCCCGGCCGAGCTGGTCGGCGTCGCCCATGAACAGGTCGCCGTCGCAGGCGGCCATCAGGTCGCTGACCGTCGGCGCGGACAGCCGCCGCACCTCCGGCAGGACGTACGCGGGGACGCGGGCGGCGACCTCCTCCACCAGGCCGGGGGCGACCCGCGTGACGACCGTGGCCAGCTCGGTGGCGTGCCGTTCGGCCAGCTCCTTGCGCGACATCTCCACCGCCGCGGCGATCTCGTCCGGGGTGCGGTCGAGCCCGGTCACCACGTTCATCACCGGTGTGCCGAGGTTGGCGGCGAGCTCGGCGTTGAACACGAACTCGGTGGGCGCGCCACGTCGGTGTAGTCCGTACCGATCACCACGACCGCGTCGCACCGCCCGGCGAGCGCCCGGTAGCGGGCCAGGATCTCCCCCGCCGCGCGCTCCTCGTCGGCGTGCACCTCCTCGTAGGTGACACCGGTGCACATGGCGTACGGCAGGCCGATCCCGAAGCGGCCGCGCGCGGTGTTGACCAGGCTGTCCTCGCGGCCTGGCCGGACGACCGGCCGGAACACGCCGACCGTGCCCACCTGTCGGGTCAGCAGTTCGATCATGCCGAGGGCGATCGTGCCCTTGTTGCTCCTCGCGTCGCCGGCCGCGACGTAAACCCCGATCGCCATCGCGCAGTCACCCCTGTCCCGGCGCGGCCCGACGGCCCGCCCAGGCAAGGCTATGCGAAGGGCCCCACGGACATACGAGTCGAACGTCACATCTGTAGGGCCTTTTCCCACCAGTCGTGTGCTCTCACAGGCCCGGCGGGAAGTCCGCCGCAATCCTGCGGCGAGAACCCCACGTCCCCTTCGAGGTGAGGCGGGCCGTCAACCTCGGTGGTCCGAGCCGACGAGTCGAGTTCGTCCGCTCGCCGGAGGTCCTTCGGACGGCCTATGGCGCGACGCATCCGGATGAGGTCTTCCCGGGTGACGTAGCGAACCTCCAGGCCACCCGGGCCGGCCGCGGTGATCGCCCTGTCGAGGATCTCCCGGACGCGAAGGTCGCCCCAGGGAAGCGCTGGGGTACAGCAGTCGCCGCCGGCTCCGGGTGAGGTGAACTGCACTTTGGGGCGGAGCAGGGCATCCGGATGAGTCGCCATGGGAGTGCCCTTCTCGTCGGCGAGTCGGGCGCCGACGGAGACGAAGGCGGCCGCCAGGGCCGGGGCGTGGGCAGGCGCGCCGTCCCAGAGCAGATCCAGATCGCCGGTCAGTTCGGTGGACCCGTGCATGATGCCCGCGACCTGCCCGATCACCACGGCTCGGACGCCATGGCGATGAAGGGCTTCGAGCAGAGGAAACGGATCGAACCCGAGGGCGCCGTCCGTGCCGATCGTGCCGACGTCGTCGTCGGCGTCCTCGTGGCCCAGGCCGGTGCCCGCCCGGTTCGAAGCGAGTTCACGCGTGCGCTGAGCGGCGGCGCGCAGTCGTTCCAGCGGTTCGTCGATCATCCGGTTCATGCAACACCCGGCCGCGCTCAGAGCGCACGCGATTATCCCCGAGTGCGGTGGGGCGGATGTCGGACGGGCCGTACGGATGGGCTGGGTTGCGGCTCATCCGTACAGCCGTTGTCGTGCTATCTCACGAGGCGGTGCAGGTCACGGGCGACGGGACGGCGTTGGTGCCGTTCCAGCTCGCCTGGAAGCCGAACGTGGTGGACGCCCCGGAGCCGACCGAGCCGTTGTAGCTCACGTTGGTGACCGTGACGTTCGCCCCGGACTGACTGACCGTGCCGTTCCAGAGCTGGCTGATCGTCTGACCGTTCGCGAAGGCCCACTTGACGCTCCAGCCGCTGATCGAGGCGCTGCCCGTGTTCTTCACCGTGACCTCGCCCTGGAAGCCGCCCGGCCACTGGTTGACCACCTTGTACGTCGCCGAGCACCCCTTGCCGCCCGACGGGCTCGCCGAGGGCGACGGGCTCGGGGACGGGCTGGCGGACGGCGACGGGCTGGGCGACGGACTCGCGGACGGCGACGCCGACGGGCTCGGGGACGGCGACTTCGACGGAGAGGCCGAGGGCGACGCGGACGGGGACGCCGACGGCGAAGCGGACGGCGACGGCGAAGGGGAGGTTCCGCCGTTGCGGTCGCCGTAGATGATGCCCCGGCCGTTGGTGCCGAGGTAGACCCGGCCGTAGATCCGCGGGTCGCCGGTCAGGGCCTCGCCCGCGTTGCCGTACTGGTGCTGGTCGTCGTTGACGCGCACCCAGCTCGCGCCGGTGTCGTCGGACCGGAACAGGCCCTGCACGCCGTCCACGGTCCCCATCAGGTAGAGGGCCTGGTACGTCTTGCCGGGCGCCGCCTTGCCGAAGCCGATGTTGATCGAGCTGCTGACGTTCGACAGCTTGGTGAACGAGGCGCCGGAGTCGGTGGAGTGCCACAGGCCGCCCTCGCCGGCCAGCCAGACGTCGCCCTCCTTGCCGGGCAGCGCCTTGAAGTGCACGCCGGTCGTGGGCAGCCCGGTCGCCGCTGTGGCGCCGAAGCTCGCGCCGCCGTTGGTGCTCACGTAGAACTTGCCGCCGGAGAAGGCGTAGAACTTCTGCGCGTTCACCCGGTCGGACTCGACGATCGCGTTGGCCGGTACGCCGCTGGAGGCGGTCCAGCTGTTGCCGTAGCCGACGGAGTAGACGACCTGCTGGCCGGAGTCGCCCGGCGCCCAGACGAAGCGGCTGCCGTCTGCCGCCGCCGCGACGGTGCCGCCGCTGTTGATCCCGCCGGGCTCGGTGCCCTGGAACCAGTTGGCCCCGCCGTCGGTGGAGAACGCCACGTGGCTGTCGTTCGGGCGATCGGAGTCGGTGAAGTTGCCGGCCCGGACCATCACGCTCGGGTTGGTCTCGGCGTAGTCGAGCGAGGTCGTGGAGGTGAAGACGGGCTGGGTGAACATCATGGACGGCACGGCGTCGAGGTTGGTGTGCCGGAAGCCGCCGATGTCGCCGAGCGCGCTGACCAGCGGGGCGCCGCTGGGCGGGCTGATCAGGTCGAGTACGGCGGTCTCCTCCAGGCCCTTCACCATCGGCTTGAGCGTGAACTGGCCGCCCGAGTCCCACTTCGTGAGGTCGGTGGTGCCGTAGATCGTCGCGCCGGTGCCGTACATCATCCGGTCGGAGTCGAACGGGTCGATCTCCACCGACTCGTTCATCCAGCCGAGCTTGGGCGTGACCTCGGGCGGCTGGGGGTTCGTGCCGAAGGTCAGCCACGGAGCGGCGGAGATGTCCATCTTGTAGCGGAAGCTACGGTTCGGGTAGGACGTCCAGTCCCAGATGCGGGTCCAGGTCGCGCCGCTGTCGGTGCTCCTGAAGAAGATCGCGTCGGGCCACCAGGAGACCTGGGTGGCGACCATGATCGTGCCGGGGTGCTGCCGGTCGATGGTCAGGCCGCTGTAGCCGAAGTAGTCGTCGGAGCTGCTGGACGGGATCGGGCTGATCTGGGTCCAGGTGCCGGTGGCGGTGGCATAGCGCCACACGTCGCCCTTGGCGCCGTCGTACGGGCCGCCGGTGTCGCTCGTGGCGATGTAGAGGTAGCCGTTGGTCGTGTCGAGCACGCCCTTGTGGGCGATGTAGCCGGTCGGCTGGCCGGCGACCCGCTCCCAGGAGGTGCCGCCGTTGGTGGTGCGGTAGACGGTGTTGTCCTTGTCGGCCACGCCCACGTAGATGGTCTGGGTGGCGTTGCCCGAGGTGCCGGTCCGCTTGTCGTAGGTCACCCAGACGACGCCCTGGATGTCACCCTGGTAGTCGTCGGTGCCCGCGCGGTAGTTGCCGACGTTGGGGAAGTTCGTCACCTTCGACCAGGTCGCGCCGGAGTCGGTGCTCCGCCACAGGCCGTTGCCGCTGGGCGCGCCGAAGTAGAGGATGCTGTTCTTGTTCGGGTCCACCGCGAGCCGCTCGCCCATGCCGCGGCCGGGCATGTTGCCGCCCAGCTTGAACGGCAGCGGGCTCACCTGCCAGGTGTCGCCCTTGTTCGACGAGCGCAGGATCGCGCCATTGTTGGGGTCCCAGCTGTTGGTGTACATGCCGACGGCGGCGTACACCTTGTTGGCGTCCACCGGGTCGGGGGCGATGCTGGCGACGCCGTTGTAACCCCAGTTGGACTGCCCGACCCAGTCGAGCAGCGGTGTCCAGGTCTGGGAGGACTGGTTCCAGCGGTACGCGCCGCCGATGTCGGTGCGCGCGTAGATCAGGTCCTTCTGGACGGGGCTGAAGACGATCCCGGGGACGAAGCCGCCGCCGAGGATCTGCACGTTCTTGAACGTGTACGGGTCGGCCGCGACGGCCGACACGGGGCTCATTCTGATCACGGCCGTGACCAGCGCCACGGCGGCGACCACGAGCATGGTTGCGAATCTTCGCATGGACGGTTTTCCCTCCGAGCACGGACAACCGGCCATGCACGACCAGGTGGGGACCCTGACCGTCCTTCTCCCACGTGCATGGAAATCTGAAGGGAAGATTCACATACCAGGGGAAGCGCCGTCAATAGTTTGGCGTCCAGACAAATTGCAACCGGTTTCACCACGTCCCGGGCACGCACTCCCGTGGAACATAATTCTGGACATGACTACTGCTCTCGTGCTCGGCGGCGGAGGAGTCGCCGGCATCGCCTGGGAGGCGGGGATCGTCACCGGCCTGCGCCGTCACGGCGTGGACCTGGGGACGGCGGACCGGATCATCGGCACCTCGGCCGGGTCGGTCGTCGGCACGCTGGTGGCGACCGGCGCCGACCTGGAGGAGGCGATCGCCCACCAGGCCGAGGTGGACACCGGCCCGCCCCCGGCCATCGACCACATGGACGAGGTCATGCAGGCGTTCGCCATCATGTTCGACCCGAAACTCGACCGGCGGGAGGCCCGGCGCCGGGTCGGTCAGATGGCCCTGGCGGCCAGGGTCGACCACTACGCCGAGCGGCTCGCGGCGGTCGGCGAACGGCTCCCGGTGAAGGAGTGGCCCGAGCGCGAGCTGCTGATCACCAGCGTGGACGCGGCCACCGGCGAGTTCGTCGTGTGGGACCGGTCCTCCGGCGCGCCGCTGGTGCTCGCCGTCGCGTCGAGCTGCGCGGTGCCGATGGTCTTCCCGCCCGTGGAGATCAACGGTCGCAGGTACGTGGACGGCGGGGTCCGCTCGGCGACCAACGCCGACCTCGCGGAGGGCGCCCGCGCGCTCGTGGTGCTCGAACCGCTCGGCAACCTGACCCCCCGGGCCGTCCTCGAGGCCGAGATGGCGAAGGCGGGCGCGGCCGCGTCGTACGTCGTCCACCCCGACACTGCGTCGGTCGCGGTGTTCGGCGAGAACGTCCTCGACCCGGCCCTGTGGGGACCGGCCTTCGCGGCGGGGCTCGACCAGGCCGCCGCCCTCGTCGAGCCGATCGCCGCCGTCTGGTCCTGACGCCTGCCGCGCCGTTGCCCCCGGTGACGCGGTCATGAGCGGGCGGCCGGCGCGGGAGCCCTCCCGCGACGGCCGCCCGATGCCGGGACCGGTCTGTCACCGGCCCTCTTTCTCACGGGCCCTCTTTACTCACCGAGCCTCGGTGACCGCCTTGCTGACCGCGTTGGGGCCGTCGTACTGCCGGTCCGGGATGCGTTCCAGCGCGTCGATGACGTTGTCGTCCGCGCCCTGGTCGCGGGCCGTGCGGATCAGGTCCGACTTGCCGGCCGGGTAGTCGACGCCCTTCAGGTGCTTCTGCATCTGGATCGGGTTCGGTGCGTCGGCCATGACGTGCCTCCCTTCCTCGGTGTTCCTCCTGCTCTCCCTCGCCTACCCGGTCACTCCCCCGTCACTCGGGACTCCGGCGCGTACGTCCCCCGAATGGACTTTGCAGCGCTCTCACCTGCGGTTTTGTCACGATTGGGTATACGGGGGCCAAGTTTGTGAAACGACGAGACCTACGGGTAGCTGGCATCGCGTGCCTGATGCCCAATTGCTGGCCGCACAGGATCTGCGGCTCGACGTCAACGTTCTGGACTACGTGATCCTCGCCCTGTACTTCCTCGTGGTACTGGGAATCGGCTTCGCCGCCAAACGGGCCGTACGGACGAGTCTGGACTTCTTCCTCTCGGGCCGCGCACTCCCCGCCTGGATCACCGGCCTGGCCTTCATGTCCGCCAACCTCGGCGCCACCGAGGTCCTCGGCATGGCGGCGAACGGCGCGCAGTACGGCGCGATGACCCTGCACTACTACTGGATCGGCGCGGTCCCCGCCATGGTGTTCCTCGGCATCGTGATGATGCCGTTCTACTACCGGTCCAAGGTGCACAGCGTCCCGGAGTTCATGCGCCGCCGCTTCAACGGGGCGACCCAGCTGCTCAACGCCGGCACCTTCGCCGTCGCGCAGATCCTCATCGCCGGGATCAACCTGTACGCGCTGGCGCTCATCATGGACGCCATGCTCGGCTGGCCGCTGTGGCTGTCCATCATCGTGTCGGCCGCGATCGTGCTGGCGTACATCACCCTCGGCGGCCTGTCCTCGGCGATCTACAACGAGGTCATGCAGTTCTTCGTGATCGTCGCCGGGCTCGTGCCGGTGGTGATCATCGGCCTGACCCGGGTCGGCGGCTTCTCCGGCCTCGGCGAGAAGGTCAAGCAGAGCGTGCTCGGCGAGGGCGGGCTGCACACCTGGGCGCACACCGCCGGCACCGACAACCCGCTCAACGCCAACTGGATCGGCCTGGTCTTCGGCCTCGGCTTCGTGCTGTCCTTCGGCTACTGGACCACGAACTTCGCCGAGGTCCAGCGCGCGCTGTCGGCCCGCAACACCAACGCCGCCCGGCTGACCCCGATCGTCGCGGCCTATCCGAAGCTCGTGATCCCGATCGTCACCGTGATCCCCGGGCTCGTCGCGGTCGTGCTGTTCGGCAACCTCGGCAAGGACGGCGGGCCGACGTACAACGAGGCGATCCCGCTGCTCATGAACGAGTTCCTGCCCAACGGCGTGCTCGGCGTCGCGGTGACCGGCCTGCTCGCGTCGTTCATGGCCGGCATGGCCGCCAACATCAGCGGCTTCAACACGGTCTTCACCCAGGACATCTGGAAGGCGCACATCAACGGCGACCACCCCGACGAGTGGTACGTGCGGCTCGGCCGTATCGCCACCGTGGTCGGCGTCCTCGCCGGGATCGGCACGGCGTTCATCGCCGCCGGGTTCGGCAACATCATGAACTACCTGCAGTCGCTGTTCTCGTTCTTCAACGCCCCGCTGTTCGCGACGTTCATCATCGGCCTGTTCTGGCGGCGGATGACCGCCTGGGCGGGCTTCTGGGGCCTGCTGAGCGGCACCGTCTGCGCCTTCGCCTCGTACATCCTCTACAAGGCGGGCGTGTTCGACTTCGGCACCGAGCTGAACGCGAGCTTCTGGGGTGCCGGCATCGCCTTCGTGGTCGACGCGATCGTCTCCGTCGTGGTCACGCTCGCCACCACCCCCAAGCCGGAGAGCGAGCTGCGCGGGCTCGTCTACGGCCTGAGCGACGCGTCCGTCGCCGACGACGCGCTGGCGGGAGACACCGCCTGGTACCGCTCCCCCGTGATCCTCGGCGCCGGGGCGGTGGTCCTCGCCGCGGCGTTCTACCTGCCCTTCCTGTAGGAGGTTCGCATGGCCGCCCCGCAACGGCTCTTCGACATCCGCCGCGTGATCGGTGGTCTGTTCCTGGTGTACGGACTGATCCTCACGGTCACCGGGCTGTTCGACAGCGCCCAGGAGATCCAGAAGGCGGAGGGCATCCGCATCAACCTGTGGACGGGCATCGCGATGCTCGTCGTCGGAGGCGCGTTCCTGATCTGGGAACGCCTGCGCCCGTCCGACGGCCCCGCCCCCTCCGACGAGGAGGAGTGAGCCGGCTCTTCCCCGGCTGCGGTCGCACCCGGTGCGACCGCGGCTCTTCTATTCCGGCGATTCGCTGGAGGCCGGGCGGCGGCGCCGGGGCATCCGCAGGGTGAGCAGCCGGGCGCGCGGCGCCACCCGCGCCGCCAGGCCGAACAACGCCTCGGTCCGCGTACGGTCCGCGTCGAGGTGCGTGAACAGGTTGACGCCCAGATAGAAGGTGATCGCGGCGTACGCCACGTCGCGCGGGGGCAGGAGCCGGGCCAGCGGAGAGCCGCCGATCACCCGCTCGAGCGTCTGTTCCACGAAGTCGATCCAGGGGTCGGCCCGCTTGACGATCTCGGCGCGTAGCTCGGGGCGGGCGATGCTGGCGCCGACCAGCTCGGAGAAGAGCGTGATGTGCCCGCCCTCGATGTCGGCTCTGTAGACGCGGGTGGCGGCCTCCACCAGTTCCTCCAGCGTCGTGGCCCCCGCGACGGTCTCCCGGTGAGCCCGCATGCGCTCCTCGGACGAGCGGTCGAGGGCGGCCAGCAGCAGCGGGTCGACGCCGCCGAAGTGGTAGAAGACCAGCGCCGAGTTGACGCCCGCCGCCTTCGCGATCGTCCGGGCGCTCGTGCCCGCGTACCCCTGGGTCTTCAGCGTCTCCGCGGCCGCCTCGATGAGCCGGTCGCGCGTCTCCGCGCCCGAGTCCCGCCGTGTCGTCAACCCGCCTCCCTTGACAGCGCCCTCGATCCTCATCATACGGTTTAATCACTCGATTAAATCCTTCGCTCAAGGAGCACCGTATGGAGTCGGAAAACCCGGGGCGGCCCCGGCTCGTGCTTGTCGTGACGCTGGCCGGGCTGTTCGCCGCCTACCTGCTCTACCAGGTGCTCCACGCGGGCCATCTGGAGCAGACCTCGCTGTTCTACGTGGGGATCCCGGCGGCCATCGCGATCACCGTGGCGATCACGGCGCGGCCGAAGAGCGCCACCGGCATGGCCATGGCCACGATCACGGTCGGGCTCGCGCTGGCCGGGCCGCTGCTCGGCGAGGGCGTCGTCTGCCTGCTGATGTCGGCACCGCTCTTCTACTTCGTCGGCCTGCTCGTGGGCGTCTCGATCGACTACGCGCGCCGCAGGGGCGGGCACGCCGTGGCCGTCGCCGCCCCGCTGCTCCTGGTCGCCCTGCTCGAAGGCGCGACGCCGTTCACCTCGCTGCCGCGCGACGAGGAGGTCACGGCGGTCGCCACGGCGGCGCGGGACACCGACATCGAGGCCGCCCTGGCCCGCCCGCCCGCCTTCGGCCCGGTCACCTCGTCGTTGCTGCGGCTCGGCTTCCCCCGGCCGCTCGGCTCGGAGGGGCGGGGACTCGCCGTCGGGGACACCCGGACGATCACCTTCACGCCCCGGCGGTCCCTCGGGATCAACGCCCCGCTGGAGCCGCGCGCCATGACGCTGCGCGTCGCCGAGCGCGCCCCCGGCCGGGCGGTCTTCCGGGTGGAGCGTGACACGACCCTCGCCCGATGGATGGACCTGCGCGAGGCCGAGTTCCGCTGGCGGGGACGACGCCTCGAAGTGACCTTCCGCTACCGGCGCACCTTCGACCCGGGCTGGTACTTCGGGCCGCTCCAGCGGTACGCCGCGACGCAGGCGGCCGGCTACCTCGCCGCGACCTTCACCTCGTGATCATGGACATGGTGTCCACCGGCCCTGTGACGGCGGACTCCGCGATCGGGCTCCTGCGCGGCGCGGCCCTGTTCGGCCCGCTCGCCGCCGTCCTGGTCGGGGCCGCCGTACGCCGCCCGTCCGAGCGGGCGATCGCCGCCATGATCCTCGCGACGGCCTGGAACCTGCTCGTGCTCGCCCTGGTCAACGTGATCGCGGTGCGGGCCGGCTGGTGGTCCTTCTCCGCCCGGGGCGCGGTGGTGGAGGGCGTCCCGGTGGACCTGCTGCTCGGCTGGGCGCTGCTGTGGGGGGCGCTGCCCGCGCACGCGGCCCGCCGCCTGCCGCTCCCGCTGACCGTCCTCGCGCTCACCTGGCTGGACCTCGCGTTCATGCCCCTGGCCCGTCCGCTCGTACGGCTCGGCGGCGACTGGCTGTACGGCGAGGCGCTCGCGGTGGCGCTCAGCCTGGTGCCCGGCCTCCTGCTCGCCCGCTGGACCACCCGCGGCGTACGCCTGGGCGGGCGGGCCACGCTGCAGGCGGTGCTCGCGGGCGGGCTCATGCTCGGGCTGCCGGTCGCGCTCACCGGGGTGTGGCGGCAGCCCGGCTGGCTCGCGGGCCTCGGCGTCCAGGTGCTGGCCGCGCCGCTGACGCTCGGCCTGGCGGCCGTCCGGGAGTTCGCGGCGGCGGGCGGCACGCCGCTGCCGTACGACGCGCCGCGCCGCCTCGTCACCAGCGGGCCGTACGCGTACGTGCGCAACCCGATGCAGGTGTCGATGACGGCGAGCTACCTGCTCCTGGGCCTGCTGGACGTCCGCTTCCTGGCGGCGGCGGGCGTGACCGTCGCGTACGGCGCCGGGCTCGCGGCCTGGCACGAGGGTGAGCAGCTGGCCGGCCGCTTCGGCGGCGCGTGGGCCGCCTACCGGTCCGCCGTGCCGGCCTGGCTGCCCCGGCTGCGGCCCTCCCCCGCCATGGCGAAGGCGGTCGTCCACGTGTCGGCGACGTGCGGGCAGTGCGCGCCCGTCGGCAGGTGGATCCTGCGCCACGCCCCGGTCGCCCTCCGGGTGCGCCCGGCGGAGGCACATCCCCGGGGCCTGCGCCGGATGACGTACGAGCGCGCGGACGGGCTGCGGGCCGAGGGGGTGGCGGCTCTCGCCCACGCCGCCTCGCACCTCCATCTCGGCTGGGCGCTCGCCGGATGGGCCCTGCTGCTGCCCGGCCTGGGCTGGTTCGCCCAACTGTGCGCCGACGCCTTCGGGGCCGGGCCGCGAAGCGTGCCGTCCTGGCCCGCCGAAAGGGGGACGGACGAGAACGGCTTCACCGAGCCCGCGGACGCGGCAGGCCGGCGCCGCGTCCCGTGACCGGCCGTCGCCCGCGCTTGGAGCGGGCGCGCGTGTCCGTGTGGGCGAGTCAGTGCGGGCGGGCGCCCTGCCCGCGGGCACTCCCGGGGGCGGGCGCCTCGTGAGCCGTGGCCTTCGTGACCACGGCGGGCGCGACCAGCACCGCCGGGATCGAAACCGTCGTCCCGTTGGACACGACGGCCGTGCCGTACACGGTCCTGCCACCCGCGACCTCGACCGCCAGCCTGGCGGCGGCCGACGCCTCGGCCGCGACGTCGGTGCGCACGGTTGCGGTCTGCGTGCCGGCCCTGACACGCCCCAGGGCCGCGGGCCGCCCGCCATGCCCGATCAGCGGCACCCCCCGCCATGCCCGCCCGCGCCATCTCGGCCGCGACGGCCTCCGCCACCGCGTCGCTCGCGCAGCACACGCCCGCCACCTTCGCGGCCCCGCCGAGCGCGGCGACAGCCGCCGCCACCTCGCGTACGGCCTCGTCCGGTCGCGTCAGGTCCCGTTCCCAGCCGATCCTCACCCGGCCGTCGAGCACGGCGTGCAGGGCCCGCTTCACCGTCGCGGCGTACGGGTCCGTGGCGGGGCCGTTGAGGAGCAGCACCGGCCCCGCGCCCTTCAAGGCGCCGAGCAGGGCCAGCGCCTGCTCCCGCCCGACGCGCGCGGGGTCCGTCGCCACGTAGGCGTCCACCGGCCCGTTCGCGAGCCGGTCGTACGCGACGACCTTCGCCCCGGACAGCTTGGCCCTGGCCACCCAGGGGGCGGCGGCCTCGGGATCCACCGCGCCGAGGACCAGGACCCGAACACCGTCGGCCAGCATCCGGCCGATCTGCCGCCCCTGCCTGGCCCGGTCGCCCGCGGCGTTCGCGTACTGGACATAGCAGCGCGGGCAGAGGGACGACAGGGCCCGCGTGAACAGAGGCCGGTCGGGTCCCTCGCCGGGGAGCAATAGGCCGACGGTGAAGCCGTCCCGCACGTCGCCGACCGCTCCGAGTTCCGCTCCCGGCTGCCGTCCGCCCTGTCCGCAGGCGGGAAGGGACATCAGGAGAAGCACGCAGACGCCCGCCAGTCGTCTCCCCACGGGGCACCCCCGATTCGTTGCGGAGCCACGTTTCGCAGAGCCGTCTTGTGGAGCGATGTCGCCTCACCTGTCACATACCCTGACATAGGCCCCATAACGCTTACTCCGGCAGCCCGACCCCACTGTGGACGATCATCCGCAGGACGATCGGGCGGGGATTACGCCCAGGGCCGAAGGCCGCCGCTCGCCTCCGCGCGCAGATCCCCTCACCCGCTAAGTTGTGAGAGACTCCACCATTGCGGGGCGGTAGCTCAGCCGGTCAGAGCATCGGACTCATAATCCGTGGGTCGTGGGTTCAAGTCCCACCCGCCCTACCACGTACGACCAGCCATCCGCGGTCTCACCTGCGGTTTCGTGGTTGATCACGCCTACCCGGACATGCAGCCGACAGCCGCCGGAAGCAGCCGCATGCCATTGGTCGTGGAAAGACAAGCCGAGCAGACCAAGACCGCCGGGTTCACCCTACGGGCGGGTCGACGGGGTGATCAGCGATGGCCGGCACCATGGCCGTGGCCAGGGCGGGCTCGGCGGCGAAGGCGATCTCGTCCGGGACGCCGGCCGCGTGGCAGCGGTCGAGGTCGGTCAGCCAGGTGCGGGCGGGCAGGTAGAGCCGTCGGTCCAGCAGCGCCCGCCCGGCCGGGGTGGCGTAGGCCAGGAACACCCCGATCTGGCAATTCTCGATCCGGCCCGCGGTGCCGCTCCATGCGACCCAAACGCCTCAAGATCGCGAACTGTCACTGGATCAGCTAGCCTATCCAGCCGTTGCCGATCTTCACCGGTGGTTGACTGCTGTAGCCGCGCTTGCTCTCGCCGGGGTAGAGCCACAGGTCCCAGGTGTCGTAATTGATGGCGAGGATGTCCTGGTGACCGTCCCCGTCCCAGTCCGCGACGCTGGCGACGAGATACCGTTGCCAGCCGTTACCGATCTGCACCAGCGGTTGAGTGCTGAAGCCTCGGACACCTTCACCGGGATAGAGAATCAACAGATCGTTCAGGCGACCGTTGGCGATGATGTCCTGGTGGCCGTCGCCGTCCCAGTCCGCCACCCACCGGTAGTAATAGATGGCGCCGGCCGCCTTACTGACCCCCACCCTTGGCTGGCTGCTGTAGCCTCGCTTGCTCTCGCCGGGGTAAAGCCACAGCCCGTTGCCTTGGTACTGCGCCAGGATGTCCTGGTGGCCGTCGCCGTCCCAGTCCGCCAGTCCACGGATGTGGTACCCGTCCCATCCGTTGCCGATTACCACCGGTTGCTGGCTGCTGTAGCCGCGCTTGCTCTCGCCCGGATAGAGCCACAACAGGCCGGTGCTGCGCTGGATGGCGAGGATGTCCTGGTGGCCGTCCCTGTCCCAGTCCGTCATCCCGCGGACGTAGTAATCGTTCCAGCCGTTGCCGATTCTCACCCGTTGCTGACTGCTGTAGCCGCGCTTGCTCTCGCCCGGATAGAGCCATAAGTAGCCGGTGCTGCTGTCGATGGCGATGAGGTCCTGGTGGCCGTCTCCGTCCCAGTCCGTCACCCCTCTTAGCGAAATTGTGGGATCCGCGGTCGCGCGCGCGGGCGGGGAGAACGCCAGCGCGACGACTGTCATGAGGAGAATTGCCGTGGCGCGACGGACTTTCGATGGGCGCTGAGCGAATTGCACCACGTATTCCTCTTTCGATGCTGTAGCGACAAAGATCTGCGCCGAGGATCGCATTCTCGGAGCAGCGTGAAAGCTCGACGAGGGTGGGTGCCTGAATCGATCTTAGACGGCGGCCGTCTCAGGTGTCGAGACGGTGGCGCGGTGGCATTCGGGCGAACCACCCCGCCCGCGCCCCCCGCAGACTGGCCCGGCGACCCGCGATGCATATGGGCCTGCGCCGCTCTTCACCGCCTGCGTAACCCAGCTCGTGGCCGGGTGGGCGGTGGTGCCCAGGAAAACGATGCGGCGGCCTTCCTGACATCCCGGTTCGGCCAAGCCGCCACGGCGTTGGTCAGTGTGAGTGACGGGGCGGGGCGCTGCCGCTGCCGCCGGTGAGGATGTCCAAATCCGCGCCCCTGTCGGCTTGCAGGACGTGCTCGCTGTACAGCCGTACCCATCCCCGGGAGGCGGCCGGTTGCGGGGGCTGCCAGGCAGCGCGGCGGTGCTCGAGTTCCGCGTCGTCGACCAGCAGGTCCAGACACCGCGCCGGGACGTCGACCCGAACCAGATCGCCGGTACGCACGAGTGCGAGAGGACCGCCCACGGACGCCTCCGGGGCCACGTGCAGGATGCAGGTGCCGTACCCGGTGCCGCTCATGCGGGCGTCGGAGATCCGCACCATGTCGGTGACCCCGGCGGTGAGCAGCCGCCGCGGCATGGGCACGTTACCCACCTCGGGGAAGCCGGGGTAGCCGCGTGGTCCGGCGTTTCGTACCACGATGACCGTGTCGGCGGTGACGTCCAGGTCCGGGTCGTCGGCCGCCGCGACATAGTCCTCGATCCGGTCGAACACGAGCGCCGGTCCGGTGTGCTGCAGCAAATGGGGCGAGGCGGCGGAGACCTTCAGCACGGCTCCGGACGGCGCAAGCGACCCGCGCAGCACGACGGTCCCCGACCCGGCGGGCTGGAACGGCTCCTCCATGGTGCCGATGACCTCTCGGTTCCAGCACTGGGCACCGCTGATGTTGTCGGCCACGCTCTTCCCGCTGACGGTGACATGGTCCAGGTGCAGCAGGGAGGCGATCTCCTTCATCACCGCCGGCAGTCCGCCCGCGTACGCGAAGTCCTCCATCAGGTACGTGCCGGAGGGCATCAGGTTAACCAGCATGGGCACATCGGCGGTGAGCGTGTCGAAGTCATCCAGCGACAGGGGGACGCCGAGGCGCCCGGCGATCGCGAGCAGGTGCACCACGGCGTTGGTTGAGCCGCCGATCGCGGCGTTCACCCGGATGGCGTTCTCGAAGGCCTCCCGGGTGAGCACCGTGGACAGCCGCTGGTCCTCTTCGACCATGGCCACGATCCGGCGCCCGGCGGCGTGTGCGAGCGCGTACCGGCGGGAGTCGACCGCGGGTACGGCGGCGGCCCCCGGCAGCTGGACACCGAGGCCCTCGGTCACGCAGGCCATCGTGGAGGCGGTCCCCATGGTCATGCAGTGCCCGCGGCTGCGGGACATGCAGACTTCCGCCTCGGCGCAATCCGCCGCGGTCATCCGGCCCGCGCGCAGCTCCTCGGTGAAACGCCACACGTCGGTGCCCGACCCGATGTCACGGCCACGGAACTTGCCGTTCAGCATCGGACCGCCCGTGACCATCAGAGTCGGCAGGTCGACGCTGGCCGCGCCCATGAGCAAGCCGGGCGTGGTCTTGTCGCAGCCGGACAGCAGCACCACCCCGTCGAGAGGGTTGGCCCGGATCAGTTCCTCCGCCTCCATCGCCAGCAGGTTGCGGTAGAGCATGGTCGTCGGCCGCATCAGCGGCTCCCCCAGGCTCATCGCCGGAAACTCCAGCGGCAGGCCACCGCTCTCCCACACGCCGCGCTTCACCGACTCGGCCAGGTCGCTCAGATGGGCGTTGCACGGCGTCAGCTCCGACCACGTCGTGGCGATGCCGATCACCGGCCTGCCGTCGAAGACGTCGTCCGCGAACCCCTGGTTGCGCATCCACGATCGATGAATGAACCCGTTGCGGCCCTCCGCTCCGAACCACTGCCGGCTGCGCAGCGGGCGATTCGTCATCGACATCGGCACACCTCTCTGTCATTTCGATTGGCTGCTGGGCGACCGGCCGCGGCTACCTCAGGCCCCCGACGGACAGTCCGCCGCGCCAGTGCCGCTGGAGGGTGAAGAAGGCGATGATGAGCGGGATCACCGACACGAGCGCGCCCAGGATGATGAGGCTCCAGAGGGAGGTGCTGCCCGCGTTGTTCGCCGAGGCGATTCCCTGCCAGAGGCCGAGTCCGACGGTGACGGGGAACAGGCGGTTGTCGGAGAGCATGGCGAGTGGCAGGAAGTAGTTGTTCCAGGACGCCACGGCGGACAGGAGCAGCACCGTGACCACCGCGGGCCGCATCAGCGGGAACGCGACCTGGAGGAACGTCCGCAGTTCACCCGCGCCGTCGGCCCGCGCCGCGTCCAGGATCTCGTCGGGAACCGCGTCGCGCGCGTACACGTGCATCAGGTAGACCCCGAACGGGTTGAGCAGTGACGGGAGGATCACCGCCCAGATCGTGTTCGTCAGGCCGAGCCCGGAGAACATCATGAAGGTCGGAATCACCAGGGCGGTCGCGGGCACCATCAACGCGCCGAGCAGGACCGAGAAGCTGAAGCGTCTGCCGGCGAACCGGTATTTGGCGAATCCGTAGCCGGCCATGACGGCCAGGATCGTGGCGCCGATCCCGCCTGCGAACGCGTACAGCGTGGAATTGAGGATCCACCTGCCGTAGATGCCGCCGTCGTAGGTGAACAGTCGCTCGAGGTTTCCGAAGTAGTCGACCCGATCGGCGAACCACAGGGTGTTGCCGCCGCCGAACAGGCCGGGGGCGTCTTTGGAACTGTTGACGATGACCCACCAGAACGGCACGAGGAAGTACACGACCAGGAAGCCGAGGAAAATCTGCAGGGGGAGGTGGCGTTGGGGACGGCGGCGTGCGCCGGCGCCGGAGCTGCCGGTCATCAGAAGAAGCTCCTCCGCTTGCGGGTGAAGAACAGGAAGGCGTAGACGCAGACGAACACGATCCCGCCGAGGGCGAAGGAGATCGCCGATCCGTAGGTGAAGTTCGCGAGCCCGAACGCCTGCTGGTACGCGTACATGTTGGGGGTGAATCCCGGTGGGATCGTGCCGGCCGCGAGGTATCGCAGAATCTGTGGTTCGTTGAAGAACTGCAGGGTGCCGATGAGTGAGAAGACCAGGATCAGGAGCAGCGCGGGGGCGATCAGCGGGATTTTGATCCGAAGCGCGATCTGCCATTTGCCGGCGCCGTCCATTCGGGCGGCCTCGTAAAGTGTCGGGTCGATGCCCTGGAGCGCCGCGTACAAAATGATCATGTAGTAGCCGGCCCACTGCCACGTGACGACGTTGATCAGGCCGTAGAAAATCAGATTGCTGCTGAAGAAGTCGGGCGCGGTGGCGCCGAACAACCCGAAGATGTCGGAGAGCGGCCCGAAGCTCTTGCTGTACAGGAATCCCCACATGACCGCCCCGATGACCGTGGGAATGGCATAGGGGAGGAAGATCATGAGGCGGGAGAAGCGGGTGAACAGCGTGGTCACGGCGTCCAGGATGAGGGCCATCGCGAGCGCGATGACGATCTGCAGCGGGATGGCGACGAGCGAGAAACGGATGACGAACCACGCCCCGGAGAGGAAAGTCGGGTCGGTGAACGCCTTCACGTAGTTGCCGAGGAAGACGAAGCTGGTGCCGCCGATCAGCTTCTTCTGCCAGAGGCTGAGGTAGAACGCGTACGCGAGCGGCGCGATGAGAAGCGCCAGGAAGACGATCGCGAATGGCCCGACGAAGAGCCACCCCATCAGGTGCTCACGAAGGCGCACCTTGCCGCGAACCTTGTGCGCTTTCTCTTGAGTGCTCGCTGCACTCTCCTCGATCAGGAGGGTCATTGTGGGCTCCGCAAAGTCGATGCCGGGGGTCACGGGTGGCCGGCCGGGGACGGACCGGCCCACCCGTGTTGTCACTGAACGGTGAACCCTTGCTCCTTGGCGTAGCCCACCACGTCCTCCTGAAGCCGGTCGGCGGCCTGCGCGCCGGTGACGGAGCCCTCGATGAGGGCACTGACCTGTTTCGTCATGGCGTCGTAGTAGTACTGGCCGAACGGGGCGTAGGTCATGCCCTTGTAGGCGTTCGCCGCGGGGACGTAGACCTCCTTGTTCGCCTGCTGGCCGTCGAAGAACGCCACCTTGAGGTCCACGAACTCGGGATCGTTGAGCGCCTTGAGGTTCAGCGGGAAGATGATCTGGTTGGTCCAGCCGTCGGTGAGCGACTCCTCGTCGGCGTAGAGGCCGTACGCCACCTTCGCCGCGAGTGCGGGGTTCTTGGCCTGGCTCGTCACCGAGAAGGCCGAGCCGCCCCAGTTCACCTGCACCGGGTTGTCGGGATCCCACTGCGGGAGCGGCGCCACCGCGAACTTGCCGGTGTCCTTGCCCTTGCCCACGCCGGCGCCGGTGAGGTATCCGGGCGCCCAGGCCGCCGAGATGTACGTCGCGTACTTACCGTTGACCACCCCGGCGATGTACTCCGGCGTGAACTGGTCCTGCGTCCCGACCAGGCCCTTCTTGGCGAGGCGCCCCCAGTAGTCGAGCACATCCTTGGATGCCTGGTCGTTCAGCTTGATACCGATCGACTCCGGCCGCGCCGGATCGTAGGTGAACGGATTCGCGCCCTTCTGGATCTGCAGCGCCATCGTGACGGCCGGCACGTTCGCGCCCAAGTCGCCGAACAGCGGTCCCCCCGCGTCCTTCACCTTCTGCGCCGCCTGCTCGTACTCGGCCCACGTCTTCGGCGGCTTGATGCCGTACTTGTCGAAGACGTCCTTCCGGTAGATCATCGCCATCGGTCCGCCGTCGACCGGCACGCCGTAGACCGCGCCACCGATCGAGACGTCCTTCCACGCGCCCGGGCCGTAGTTGGCCTGGACGGCGTCATAGCCGTACTTCTTGATGTCGACGAGCGCCTTCTGGATCTGGAATGTCGGGATCCGATCCGCCTCGATCATGATCACGTCGGGGGCGCCGCTGCCCGCCGATATGGCCGTCTGGAACTTGTCGTACTCGTCACCGCCCTGGCCGACGTTGGTCCAGCAGACCTGCACCTCGTTGTTCTGCTTGTTGAAATTGTCGACGACGAGCTGCATGTTGGGGTACCAGCCCCAGAAGGTGACGACCGGCAGGTCCTTCTTGCTGATCGTGTTCGTGCAGTTGCTCGCGTTGTTTCCGCCTGCGTTGTTCGCCGTCGCGGTGCTTCCGCCCGCGGCGCTTCCACCCGCGGTGCTTCCGCCCCCTCCCACGTCGGGGGCGCAGGCGGCAAGCGCACTCGCGGCGGCGAGCATGGCCGCCGTGACAAGTAGTCTTCTCGTCTTCGTTGACATGTTCTCCCCTTCGGGGTCACAGCGCACAAGGGTCCATGCGCCGCCGCTGAGGTCGAGGGATCGGCCGGGACGGGGCACGGATGACACGATCCGCGCCCTGTCCCTCGTGCCGATTTCTCATGTGAGCGCTCACACGCTCCCGTGTCCGAAGATCATCACTGGGGCGGGAACCCCCGGGGGTCCCGGTGGAGTCACCTCGAACGGGCCTGACTAGCGCTTGAACAGGCGCGGAGCCAGGTCGATGAGGTTCTTCTGCCACACGTCCCAGCCGTGCGGCCCGGGGGTGACCCCGTCGAACTCATAGTGGACGCCGAGGTTGTCCATCGTGGTCAGTCCCGCCATGAACGACGGGTACACGAAATCGGTCACGTCACCGACGTACACGCGCAGCAGCTTGGTCCCGTTGTTGATCGCCGCCACGTCGACGCCGGCGCCGCTGCCGAACCCGGCCGAGAACGCTCCGATGTAGGCGAACCGGCCCGGGTGCGCCTTGAGCATCCCGAACGTCTGCCCACCGCCCATCGAGAGGCCGGCGAGGGCCTGCTGCGACGGGTCGCCGGAGACGTTGTAGCGGGCACGGACGGCCGGGTCGATGTTGTCCAGCAGCTCCTTGTTGAAATCGGACACGTTGCCGTTGCTCATCACGACCACCATCGGCACCAGGTTCCCGTCAAGGAAGTGGTGATCGAGGATCTGCTTGGCGCGGCCCATCTCGACCCAGTCCGTGTGGTTCTGGCCGCCACCGTGCTGGAGGTAGAAGACGGGGTACGGCTGCGCGCGCTTCGGGTCGTATCCGGGCGGGGTCCACACCAACGCGGTCCGGTCCTGGTTCGTCACGTTGCTCCGGTACGTCAGGCTCTCGACCTTTCCGCCCTGACCGGCGGGAACGTCCGAGAGCAGGCGTGACCTCTGTCCGGAGATGAAGAAGGTGCTCCAGGTCGGCTCGGTGGTCACCTTCGTCGGGTTCGACGTGTCCTTGACCGAGACCCGGTCGACGATGAACTTGTAGTAGTAGAACCACGGGTCCAGCGGGCCGACGGTCGCCCGCCACCGGTCGCCTTCACGGGACATCGGGATGCGCAGCCAGCTCCCTCCGGGAGCGTCGTTCGCCCAGAGCGTGACGTGCTTGGCGTCCGTGAAGTCCGTCGTGGTCTCGAAGGTGACGAAGCCGTCCTCGGTCACGTACGGCGTCGGGGTGGTGCCGGCTGCGGGCGGGGTGATCTCGCCCTTCAACCGCCCGTGCCCTGCGCTCGGACCGTGGTCCGGCACCGTGCGGAACAGCCGTGGCACGAAATCGATCAGGTTCTCCTGCCAGGCGTTCCAGTTCGCCCCGGCGTCGGGGTTGACCCCGTCGAACTCGTACCTGACACCGGCGCGGTCCAGCGCCCTCGTGAGGCGGACGGTCGCGTTGTACGCGGGATCGGTCACGTTCCCGGTGTACAGGCGCACCAGCTTGAGGCCGCGGTTGATCGCTTTCGCGTCGGCCGGCCGGCGCTCTCCGTCAGCAGGCCCGAGAACGAGCCGACGTAAGCGAACTGACCCGGGTTGGCCAAAGTCGCACGTAGCGCCTGCGCCCCGCCCTCGGACACGCCGGCGACGGCCTGGTGCGCCGGGTCGCGGAGAACGTGATACTTGTCCGCGACCGCCTTGCGAAGATCCTTCAGTTCCTTGTCGTCAGCCGGCCCGTCACCACCGCTGATCACGACCACCATCGGCTCCATGGCACCCTGGACCGACAGGTTGTCGAGGATCTGCTTGGCCCGGCCGAGATCGAGCCAGTCGGTGGCGCTCTGCCCCTCGCCTGACTGCAGGAACAGCACCGGGTAGGCCTTGGCGCCCTTGGCCGAGTACCGCGGCGGCGTCCATACCAGAGCCGACCGCTCCTGCTTCTTGACCTGGTAGGTCAGGGTCTCGACCTTGCCGCCCTGCCCCTGAGGCGCATCCGCCAGCAGGCGCGCCGAGTCACCCGCCACGAAGAAGGTGCTCCACAGAGGCTTGGACGCCACGCCGGCGCTGTTCGTCGGATCCTTCAGGCCCTTGGTGTCGTCGCCCGTGACCTGGTAGGAGTACAGCCCCGCCTTGAGCGGGCCGAGGACCCCCGACCAGACGTCGCCCCGGCGGGTCAGACCGAACTCCGCCCAGGTGGAGGAGGGGCCGAAGTTCCCCTCGATGACCACCTGCGACACCTGGCCCGCGTTGGCCTCGATGTAGGCCGCCGGGACGGTGAACGACGCGTAGCCGCCTTCCGAAACACTCAGCCAGGGTGTGTCCGCAGCCGCTGGTCGCGGTGCGAACGACACTGCCGCGATCGCCATGGCCCCGGCGGCGATCGCCGCCGAGAGCCGTCGTGCGCCCGTAGGACGCATCCTGCCGTGATACGATAACGTCATACCGAAACTCCCTTTGGTGGTCGGCAGCGGGTGAGGCCGCTCAGCCGACCTAGTTGCTCGGTGAATGTGACGCGGTTTCTGTGTGTCTGCACCTCCGTTCGTCACTGACTCGTTGTGTGTTCCCGAACGCCAGGTGCATCTGATCAGTGCACCTGTAGCCGGGGGTCAGGGTCTCGTTGTGATCTTCGGTGGCGTGCTCTTGGGTGGCGCTGTGGAACCGCGGACCACCAATCGGGTCGGGAGCAGTATTTGGCGGGGGCCCTCCCACTCACCGGTCACGAGCCCCTTCAGCATTCGTGCGGCCTCGTATCCGAGTCGGTACATCGACTGGTCCACCGTGGTGAGCCCCGGCTCGGCCAACGCGGCCTCCGGGATGTTGTCGAAGCCGATCACCGACAGGTCGCCGGGGACGCTGAGCCCCAACTCCCTCGCGACCTCCAGGACCTTCAGGGCCAGCCCGTCGCTCGCCGCGAAGATCGCCGTCGGACGGTCCGCCCTTCCCAGCAACACGCGCGCCAACGGAACCGCCGACTCGGGGTTGAAATCCCCCCTGCCGATCAACGCCGGATCGACTGGGACACCGGCTTCGGTCAGCGCCCTCCGGTAACCCTCCTCACGGGACCAGGCGGCCGCCAGATTGGAACGGCCCGTGATGAATCCGATACGCCGATGACCCAGGCCGAGTAGATGCTCGGCCGCTGTGGTGGCACCCGCGAGGTTGTCCGCCATCACCGACGGCACCGTCGAGTCCCGCACCGGATCGATGACCACGACCGGCGTGCTGCTCCGCACCTCACCCCAGGGCGTGACGACGATGCATCCGTCCGTGAGCGTGCCCGACAGGCGGGTCAGATGCCGCTGCTCCCAGCCCTCCGAATACGTCCCGTAGAGGTCGCTGTTGGCGTAGATGATCAAGTCGAAGCCCGACTGGGTCAAGGCCTCCATCACACCCTTGAGCACCTCGGCCGTGTAGGACTGGAAGCTGTGGGTCACCAGGCCCAGGACGTTGGTACGGCTGCGCCGCAGGCTCGTCGCGACCAGGCTCGACTCGTAGCCCAGCCGCTCAATGGCCGAGCGGACCTGCGCGGTGGTGCCGGCACTGACGCCGTAACGCCCGTTCACCACTCGCGACACGGTTGCGACGGAGACGCCGGCCAGCCGCGCGACATCACTCATCGTCACCGGAGTTCCGCCATCGGCCATACGGCCCTCTCTGATTGCAATCGTTATCGGTTACGTTTCCGATTTTTAACGTAAGCGAGAACGATTGCGAACACAAGAGGCCTCATAAGGACATGACCAGAATGAACAGGCCGGCCATCTCATCCGAGCGGGTCACGTGAGGTCGCCGGCGGCAGCGCGCCGACACTGACCGTGCCCGTGTAGGCCTTTGGGACCTTCGGCCGGTCAGCGTCGCCGGTGACGGTGAACGTGCCCACGAGTGTGTGTGTGTCGGAGGAGAAGCCGACATACACCTCGATATGTCCGGTTTCTACCGTGTAGTTCATGTCTCGGTCATAGAAGCCCAGCTGGCCTGTGGGCAGGTGGAAGCGTATGGCCGTGCGCCGCCCGGCACCGGCGGACACGCGCGCGAAGCTCTTCAGTTCGAGCACCGGCCGGGTGACCGTCGCCCGCGGGTCGCGGATGTAGAGCTGAACGACTTCCTCACCGGCTCGATCGCCGATGTTGGCCACGGTCACCTCCACAGTGACGCCGTCCCCGGCGGGCACTTCGGTGCGGTCCAGCGTGGCCTGTTCGATGACGAACGGGGCGTACCCGAGTCCGTGACCGAAGCAGTATCGCGGGCCGGCGGGCGACTCGACATAGTCACCGTGCCAGTGCGACCGCCCGCCGGACACCTTGTGTCCGTAGAAGACGGGTATCTGGCCCACGGTGCGCGGATAAGAGATGGGCAGCTTCCCGCTCGGGTTCACCTCGCCGAGCAGAACCTCGGCGATCGCTCGCGCCCCCGTCTGCCCGGGCAGCCAGGCCATCAGCACCGCGGCGCACTTCTCGTGCAGGAAGTCGCTGCCGATGGGCCGGCCGGCGACGAGTACCGCCACCACGGGGGTGCCGGTGGCGACGACGGCACGAACCAGCTCCTCCTGGACACCAGGGAGCTCCAGGCTGGACCTGTCTCGCGACTCTCCCGTGGTGGCCCGGATCGTCAACCCCGAACGATCTCCCACGACCAGCACCGCGACATCCGCCGCCGCGGCGGCCGCGACCGCCTCGTCGAAACCGTCCCTCGATGTATCGATCACGTCGCACCCGTGCGCGTAGCGCACCCGGCCACCCAGGCGGGCCGTGAGCTCGTCGCGCACCGTGGGCACCCCGTCCGTGCTCCCCTCGATCTCGAGGTCGTCCGGGATCGTCATCGTCTGGCCGAGCAGGCCCCGCCGCTCGCGCGCCTCAGCCAACGACTCGACATGCGCGGCGAAGGAGTAGTCACCAAGAAGGTGCCGGGCGTCGTCGGCGTTCGGCCCGATGAGAGCCACCGTCCCGGTGCTGGGCCGCAGCGGCAGGATGCCGTCGTTCTTGAGCAGGACGAGGCTGCGGCGAGCTGTCTCGAGCGCCACCTCCTGGTGCCGCTCGACGTTCACCGTCAACGCGACCGCGGTCTCGTCCACGTAAGGGTTCTCGAAGAGGCCGAGCTCGAACTTGTGCCGAAGAACCCGCGAGACCGCTTGGTCAAGGTCCCCTTCGCCGACCTCACCGGCGTCCAGGGCGCCTGCCAGCGCGCCCGCGTACGCATCCGTGGCCGGAAGCTCGACGTCGGTACCCGCGGTGAGCGCGAGAGCCGCCGCCCGCCGCTTGTCCTCCGCGAAGTGGTGGTACGAATGGAGATCGTCGACGGCGAAGTAGTCCGACACGACGGTCCCCGTGAAGCCCCACTCCCCACGGAGGACATCGCTGAGAAGCTCACGGTTGGCATGGCAGGGGATCCCGTCCAGCTCGTGGTAGCCGGCCATCACCGACTCAAGTCCCGCCTCGCGGACCGCCGCCTCGAACGGATACAGATACACCTCCCGTAGCAGACGAGGTGGCAGGTGCGCCGGGGCCCAGTTCAATCCGCCCTCGGACGCTCCGTAACCGACGAAGTGCTTGGCCGTCGCGATGACGCCCTCCGTCAGAGAAGCGCCCTGGAGACCCCGGATGAACGCCACGCCCATGCGGGCCACCAGGTAGGGGTCCTCCCCGTAGGTCTCCTCCGTCCGGCCCCACCGCGGGTCCCGTACCACGTCCAGCACCGGTGAGAGCCCCTGGTGGCTTCCCATCGCGCGCATCTGCGTGCGAACGGCATCCGCCAGCCGCCGGTTGAGTTCCGGCTCCCAGGTGCTCGCGACACCGATGGCCTGAGGAAAGATGGTCCCCTCCCGCGCCATCAGTCCGGAGCACACTTCCTCGTGCACGATCGCCGGTATCCCCAGCCGAGTCTCCGTCATCAGGAACCGCTGGATCGCGTTCGCCACCCGCGCCACCTGCGGCGCCTTCAGACTGGTGGCACCCGCGACACGAGTCACGTGCCCCAAGCCGTGCCGAAGGACCGTCCGCGCCCGCTCCGCCGAGAACCGGCCACCCTCGATCACAGAGAACGCCCAAGCACTCCCCAACTGCGCGAGCTTCTCCTCCCGGGTCATCCGGGCCATGAGATCCGCGACGCGCTCCCCCACGGGCGCGGCCGGATCGGTGTAAATCGCTCGAGATTCCCGCCTCACAGTGGTCATCCGGTCACCCCAAACACCGCTAGAACCTCATTCCCGCCGTTATCGATGACACCGGCGGTCGCGTCTGAACCCGCCCGGCCAGACCGCCTCGCGTCCGGCCCTCGCCTCGCCACCACCGATTCCTCCAGATGCGCGGTCGAACATCCGCGTATCAGGCGAAGCGCGGGAACCGCCTGTGAAAACCGCCACCAGCGAGACCTCGTGAAGTAATTCGGACCGCACGGGGGCGACATCGCCCAACGCCATCCAGAGTCGACCTTGGCCACGTGAATCGCCCTTCGCAAACGTAATCGGTAACGTTTACAAACTTCACCGTCTCCGATCACGTCCGCTTTGTCCAGAGCTCGCACCGGAAACTGCGCGACCGTCCGGCCGTCTGATCGATACGTGCCGCGTCGTGGTGCGCTGGGCGGGTCACGCGTCGGGGCTGACCAGTCCCGTTCGGTAGGCGATGACGACCAGTTGCGCGCGGTCACGCGCACCCAGTTTCGCCATCGCGTGGCTGACATGCGTGCGCGCGGTGGCCGGGCTGAGGGACAGTTCGGCGCCGATCTCGGCGTTGCTCAGGCCCCGCCCCACCAGGGCCAGCACTTCTCGCTCGCGCTCGGTGAGCACCGCGAGCCGGTCCTCCGCCGTCTTGGCCGCCGTTCGCCGTGCGGTGAACTGGCCGATGAGACGTCTGGTGATCCGCGGCGCGAGCAAGGCCTCTCCCGCGGCGACCACCCGGATGGCGTGCAGGAGCTCGGCCGGTCCGGCGTCCTTGAGCAGAAAGCCGCTGGCACCGGCTTGCAGGGCTTCGAAAACGTAGGCGTCGGTGTCGTAGGTGGTGAGGATGAGAATCCGGACGCGCTCCAGCCCACGCGTCGCGGTGATCTGGGTCGTGGCCTGGATTCCGTCCAGCTTCGGCATGCGGATGTCCATGAGGACGACGTCGGGGCGGGCGGCGCGGGCGCGCTCGACGGCTTCGGCGCCGTTGGTCGCCTCTCCGACCACGGTGATGTCGTCTTCGACGTCGAGCAGCAGTTTGAACCCGGATCGTACGAGCCGCTCGTCGTCGGCGAGCAGCACCTTGATCGGAGCGGTGGCCGACGGTGACCCGGACACCGTGTTCACAGGCGCGACCCGGTCGGTACGAGGGGCAGCCGGGCCGTGACCTCGAATCCACCGCCCGGAGTCGGCTTGGCGTCGAGCTCTCCGCCGAGCAGTTGACAGCGCTCGCGCATGCCCAGGATCCCGCGGCCGGCCTTCGCCGGTGTGTCCCTGCCGTTGCCGGACGGTCGATCCGCTGAGCCGTCACCGGATCCGGTGCGGCGGCCCTCATCGGTCACGCGGATCTCCAGGACGTCGATCCCCGGGTTCAGCGCGACCGTCACCCGGGTCGGGCCGACGTGGCGGATCACGTTCGTGATCGATTCCTGGAGGATCCGGTAGGCGGCACTGTCCACCGCGCTCGGCAACGGCGTCACGGGCGAGATCTCCTCGAGCGTGACGTCCAGTCCGGCCTCGCGTGCCTTGGCGGTGAGTTCGTCGATCTGCTCCAGCCCGGGGTAGGGCACCCGGCCGTCGTTGTCGTCACGGAGCACGCCGAGGATGGCTCGCATCTCCCGCAGCGCCCGGGCACTGGTCTGCTGGATGGCCTGCAACGCTTCGCGGGCCCCTTCCGGTCTCTTGTCGAGCACGTGCGCGGTGACCCCGGACTGGACGTTGATGATCGCTATGGCGTGCGCGACCGTGTCGTGGACTTCACGCGCGATTCGGAGCCGTTCGGCGTCGACACGCGCCCGCGCCTCCTCCTCGCGGGTACGTTCAGCCAACTCGGCGCGCTCCTGAGCTTCGGCCGCGATGACCCGCCGGGACCGGACCGACTCGCCAAGGGCCGCGCTCATGACCGACGCGCCGATCCGGAAGAACACCCAGCCGATGGCGGCACGTGGCTCGATGTCGGCGGCGGCGACAAGCCAGCCGACGGTGAGCACCGCGATACCCACACCGGCGATCACCAGCGATCGGCGCCCGTCACCGTAGGCGGTGAGGGTGTACAGGGCGACGAAGAGCCCGAGCCAGCCGGGCCCGTCCGGAAAGTCGAGACCGTAATACACCAAGCTGGCGAGTGCGGCGGTGACGAACACCGGAACCGGCCACCGGCGGCGGACGGTCACGACCAGGCCGCTCACCACCAACAGCACGAATCCGAGGTTTCCGAGGTCGGTGAGCGGACGCGGCGCCCCCTCGGCGGCGACGCGGGCGACCGTGCCCTGCACCTGCATCACGGTGACGAAGAGCGCGAGCACCACGTCTTGCGTCACGCTCCGCAGGGGGAAAGACACGGTGCGGTGTTCCATGTCGTGATCCTACTGTTGCCGCGCAGGGGCAACACTCCTCCCAGACGCGCGACCTGCTACACCGGCAGACGTAGCGAGACACGAGTCGTGTACGCCCGATTGCGTAGACGCCGCCATCCACCGGCAGAGGCCACGGCGGCCGCACCGGCGCGACGATTGCCGCCGCGACTGATCACCCTCACCAACCTGGAGGAGCGCGGCATGCGTAGATTCTTCGTCGGCCTGGCGGCCCTGCAGGCGCTCGCCGTCGTCGCACAGTTCTTCCTGGCTGCCGGCGGCGCGTTCGACACGGCGCCCAACGACGAGTCCTTCCAGGCGCACCGCATGCTGGGCGCCGGAATCGTCCTGCTCGCGGTCCTGGTGACCGTCGTCGCCGCGATAGCCCGGATGCCCGGGCGGCTCATCGGCATGAGCGGCCTGGTCGCCGGGCTCGCGGTCGTCCAGGTCGTGATCCGGGCGATCGCCTCGGCGTTCGACGGCACCGGCGGCAGCACGCCGGCCGGCGAACTCGTCTTCGGCCTGCACGCGGTCAACGGCCTCGCCATCCTCGCGGTGGCCGTAAGGATCGTCCGCCAGGCCGGACGGATGTCCAGGCCGGCCACACCCGCACGACAGGCGCCGTGACCACCGGGCTGTGGATCGCCCTGGACCACGTCGTCGCCCCGCTGAGCGTTGCCGCATGGTTCGCAGCCGGAGCCACACTGGCGCTCCGGCGCGCCCGGCCGGCGCTCGCCGTCCTCGTCGCGGCGGTGCTCGTGACGCTTGTCCGCGTGGTCACCGTGGCGCCCGCCGGATGCGCCGGACGATCCCACGTCGAAAACAGGCGATTCACGGCTTTCTTGATCCCTATTCGCTTCAGAAGGAGAAGATGATGACAACCGAGACTCCCCGTGCAGATGGGGTCTTGGCGAACTTGGCTCGATTCTGTTTCCGGCGCCGTCGCCTGGTCCTCCTGGCCTGGATCGTCGGCGTGCTCGCCGTGGCGTTCACCGGCTTCGGCTACGGCGCCGCCCCCGACAACGACTTCTCCGGCGGAGACTCCGACTCCGCCAGGGCGCAGGCGCTGATCGAGAAGCACTTCCCCGAGCGGCAGGGGGACACGCTGACGCTCGCGATCAAGGCGGAGAAGGGGATCGACGACCCCGCAGCCCGGCAGAAGATCGAGAAGGTCCTCGCCGATCTGGCGACCTCACCCGTTGTCGGACCGGTGACCTCGCCCTATCAGGACAAGAGCCTGGTGACACAGGACCGTCGTATCGCCCGTACGACCATTCCGCTGGCCCGGAAGGAGGTGGACAAGGCCGCGGTCCGGCCCCTGGTGGATCTGGTCAGGAACGCCTCCGGTGACGGCGTGACGCTGGGGCTGGGCGGGACTCTGGCGGAGAAGGCCGAGACACCCCAGCAGGGTTCGGCCGAGAGCGTGGGCATCGCGGCCGCAGCGGTGATCTTGTTCATCGCCTTCGGGTCGCTGGTGGCGATGGGATTGCCGATCGTGACCGCACTGCTGGCGATCGCCGCCGGCATCGCCCTGATGAAGCTGGTGGGGTATCTGGTCCCCTCGCCGGACTTCACCGCGATCATGGCGGCGATGATAGGGCTCGGGGTCGGCATCGACTACGCACTGTTCATCGTGACCCGCTACAAGGACGGCCTGCAGGACGGCGACGAACCCGAGACCGCCACGGTCAAGGCCATCACGACGGCCGGTCACGCGGTCCTGTTCGCCGGCACGACCGTCGTGATCGCGTTGATGGGCCTGGTCGTCATGGGACAGCGGCTGATGACCGGAGTAGCCGTCGCCACGTCGGTGATCGTGCTGGTGACGATGATCGCCGCGGTGACCCTGCTGCCGGCGTTCCTGGGCTTCACGGGCCACAAGATCAACTCGCTGCGCCTGCCCCGTCGCACGGCCCGCCGGCGAGAGACCGGCGGTGTCCCGTCCCGGCAGCGCCGTACTCTCGCCGAGCGCTGGGCCGACGCGGTGCAGCGCAAGCCGCTGGTCGCCGCGATGCTGGCCGGCGCGGCCCTGGTGGTGCTGGCCGCCCCCACGCTGTCGATGCGGCTGAGCAACCCCGACGCCAGTGTCCAGCCCCACGACAGGAGCAGCTACGTCTCGTACGAGATCCTCTCCGAGGGCTTCGGCCCCGGCTACGGCGCACCCCTGGTCTTCGCGACCGAGGTCGGCTCCGAGGACGCCGATCTGCGTCCCGTCATCGAGGCGGTCGGCAAAACCGAGGGCATCGCCTACGCCACGCCGCCCCAGGTCAGCAAGGACGGGCAGGCCGCGATCTTCATGGCCTTCCCCACGACCGGATACCAGGACAAGGCGACCGCGGACCTGGTGCACCGGCTCCGCGACGACGTGCTGCCCAAGACGCCCGGCGGCGAAGGGGTCTACGTCGGCGGCCCGAACGCCGGCACGATCGACATGGCCGATGACATCGGCTCGCGCCTGCCCCTGATGATCGCGGTCGTCATCGCGGTGTCCCTGGTGCTGCTGACCGCGCTGGTCCGATCGGTCACGATCGCGCTGCAGGCCGCCGTGATGAACCTGCTGTCGATCGGCGCCGCCTACGGCGTGCTCGTCGCGGTCGTCCAGTGGGGCTGGCTGGGCTCGGCCCTCGGTTTCCCCACCACCATGCCGATCACGACCTGGGTGCCGATGATGATCTTCCCAGTCCTGTTCGGCCTGTCCATGGACTACGAGGTCTTCCTGATCTCACGGGTCCGTGAGGAGTACGAACGCACAGGCGACACCCGGACGGCCGTCGCTCACGGGATGGCGCGGACCGCCAAGGTCATCACGGCCGCGGCCGCCATCATGGTCGCCGTCTTCACGACCTCGCTGCTCGGCCCCGACGTCGCGGTCAAGCAGGGAGGTCTGGGGATGGCCGTCGCCGTGCTCATCGACGCCACCGTCATCCGGATGATCCTCGTCCCCGCGGTGATGGAACTGTGCGGCAGGGCCAACTGGTGGATGCCCGGACGCCGGGCGCCGAAGGCGGCCTCGGCTCCCCCTGCCGAGGTCGGAGAAGAGGCCAGGGTCTGACTCGTCGAACCATTCCCGGAAGACGGCGTCGGCTGGTCACGTCGGTTCCGCGCGAGACGGATTCTCGTCGATTTCTTTATCCGGGATCGCCGTATTCATGAAGAGATGGCTTCCGCTCGCGTCGAAGCCACCACATTTCGGAAGGGGCGCCGACGACGCGGACCTCCAGGTTTTCCGGAGACGGAAATCCGCCGCCGGCCGTCTACTCCTCCTGCCCCGCCCGGCTACGATTGCACTGACCCGGAAAACAGAAATCCATTTCCCGGGACATCGAGCAACTCTGTCGCCCGGCACGCAGAGGGAGCGTGATGGAAACCATTTCGAGGACGCTTGTCACCGACGCCCCTCCCCTGCCGTCGCCGTGGCGGGACGCTCATGTGGCCGTGGTGGTGCCCACGTACAACGAGGCGGGCAACATCGCCGAGCTGACCCGCCGGATCTACGACCTGGAAATGCCCGGGATCCGGCTGATCGTCGTGGACGACGATTCGCCGGACGGCACCGGAGCGCTCGCCGACGACCTCGCCGGGCAGGTGAACGAGAACCATCCGGACCGCATGGTCGTTCTGCACCGCCAAGCCAAGGAAGGCATCGGGCGGGCGTATGTGGCAGGAATGAAAGAGGCGCTCGCCCGTGGCGCCGATTTCGTCGTGCAAATGGACGGAGACCTGAGTCACCGGCCCGAATACATCCCCCGGATGCTGGGCACGATCATGGCCGCGCAGGCCGGATTGGTGATCGGCAGCAGATATGTGCCCGGTGGCTCGCTCTCGGCACAGTGGGGCCGGCACCGGCGGTTGCTGAGCAGGTTCGCCGGAATCTACGTCAACGCCATCCTGAAACTGCCCATTCGCGACGTCACCGGCGGTTTCAAGATGTGGCGGCGCGAGGTGCTGGAACACATCGACCTGAACACGGTCCGGAGCGACGGATACAGCTTCCAGGTGGAGATGAACCATCTGTGCGAGCACATGGGCCAGTCGATCGTCGAGATCCCGATCCACTTCGAGGAGCGCAGGGCCGGCTCCAGCAAGATCAGCCTCGCGGTCCAGGTCGAGTCCATGCTGACCCCGTTCGCACTGAGGTTCGGCAGGCGGCGCCGGAGGTGAGAGACTCCGGGCTCGCCCGCCGCCGGGAGCGTGGCGGGCGAGCCCGGCTGCGGTGACGCCCCCGGATTCGGACGCCGGACGAGGGGCGCAGTCCGCCGCCCATCACTGTCACGGCGGGCCCGGCCGGTGCCCGTCCTAGCCGCATCCCCCCGTGAGCCGGCAGCGTACGCCGGGAGGCTCGCCGGGGGGCGGCACGCCACCGCCGCGTGAATCCCGTCGCGAGCAGCGGCGGGGCAATCAATTCGCCGTGTCATTACCTGGCGGTACAACTGCGCCTGTCCGGCCGTCTTCACTTCTCCAGTTATGGTGAGTACAGTTCAATCCGTACCCTTGCCACAAACGCCGAATAACCCAATAAACATCCCAAATGGGACAAGCCCAAACCAGTGAACAATCGGTTACGAATGCGCCACGGAGCGCTGTGGGCGGGGTGTTCGGTCAGGAGGTGCGGAGGCACGGGTATCTGCGAACATTTCTCGGCACGAACCCGATAAATGTCGCGGGGGCGCAGAGCAGTAACCTGTGGACAAGGCGGAGCAGATGGTTCCAGTTTTCAACTATGGAATACTCGGCCCACTGATCGTCCGCCGCGGTGAGACGGAGATTCCCGTCGCGGGGGTGCGGGACCGCACCGTGCTCGCCCGCCTCCTCCTCTCCCCCGGCGAGGCGGTCTCCAAGGATCAGCTCATCGACGCCCTGTACGGCGACTCCCCGCGCAAGACCGCGTCCACCCAGATCCACGGCGCGGTCAAGCGGCTGCGCTACCTGCTCGGCACCGCGTCGATTCAGACCAACACGGACGGCTACCTGCTGGTCACCGCTCCCGACAGCGTCGACGCGAAAGTCTTCGAGCAACTGGTCGCGCAGGCCCGCGCCGCCCTGCGCTCCGGGCGTAGCGACGACGCGGACCGCGCCCTGCGCCGGGCGCTGGAGCTGTGGCGGGGCCCCGCGCTGGCCGGTTTCGACGGCGACGTCTTCGTGACGGAGGCGCACCGGTGGGAGGAACTGCGCCTGGCGGCGGTGGAGGAGAACATCGAGGTGCAGTTCGAGCTGGGCCGCTATACGGAGGTGATCCCGGAGCTGCACCTGCTGACCGCCGCCCATCCCATGCGGGAGCGCTTCGCGGGCCAGCTCATGTTGGCCCTCTACCGCGCGCAGCGCACGAGCGAGGCGTTGCGCACCTATGCCGACCTGCGCAACCGCCTGGTCAACGAGATGGGGGTGGACCCCTCGCCTGATCTGCAGCACCTCTACGAGCAGATCCTGCGGCAGGACTCCGCCCTGCAGCAGGCGCCCGTGGCCGCGTTCACCCCGCAGCAGCTTCCCGCGGGCCTGCCGTCGATGATCGGCAGGGACGCCGAGCTGAAGCAGGCGGTGATGGCGCTGACCCCCCAGCAGCGCAGGCACCTGCCGGTCGTCGTCATCGTGGGCAACGGCGGCGTCGGCAAGACGACCGTGGCGCTCGAGGTCGCGCACCTCGTGACCGCGGACTATCCCGACGGCCAGTTGTTCGCCAACCTCGGCGGCGCCGGCCCGCGACCGGCCAGGCCGCACGACGTGCTGGGCAGGTTCCTGCGTGCCCTGGGCGTGAGCGGCCCGGCCACCCCCTCCGACATAGAGGAGCGGTCTGTGCTGTTCCGCTCCCTGACCGCACGCAAGCGCCTGCTGATCGTCCTGGACGACGCGTCCGACGCCCAGCAGATCGCTCCGCTGCTGCCGGGGAGCGCCGGCTGTGCGGTAATCGTTTCGAGCCGTGCCGGGGCCTCCCAGTTCCACGGCGCCACCCTGATCCCGTTGCAGCCGTTCGAACCCGACGACGCCAGAGCCCTGCTGGCGCAGAACGCCGGAACCGACCGGATGGCCGCGGAGCCGAAGGCGGTGGACGAGATCATCCAAGCGTGCCTCGGCCTGCCGCTCGCCCTGGCCATCGTCGGCTCCCGGCTGGCGGCCAGGCCCGCCTGGCCGATCGGGAAGGTGGCCGCGAGGCTCGGCGTGCGGCAGCGCATCCTGTCGGAGCTGCGCGAGGTCGAGCCGGTGCTGGAGTGGGCGTACGGCACGCTGGAGGCCGACACCCGGACGCTGCTCAGGCGCATCGGCCTGCTGGGTCACCGCACCGTGTCTGCGTGGACGGCCGCCGCCCTGGCCGACATGCCGCTCCCTGCCGCGGAGGAGCGCCTCGACCAGCTCAGCGAGGCCGGCTTCCTCACGCCGGCCGGCGCGAGCGGGTACGAGGGCCCCGCCTACACCTGCCATGACCTGGTGCTGGCGCTGGCCCACAACCGCGCGATGAAAGAGGATCCGGCGCAGGAGCGGGCGTCGGCGCTCGAAAGGTTCTTCGGCGCGCTGCTCAGCATGAGCGACGCCGCCTACGTCGCCGTCCGCGGCGGTCACTGGGGCGTCGTGCGCGGCTCCGCCCCGCGCTGGCAGCCGCCGGAGCGCTGGCTCGACCGCCTGCCGCCCGGCTGGGCGCCGGTGTGGCTGGAGTCGCAGCCCACGCGATTCGCGGCGGCGGCGCAGCAGGCGGCCGAGCTGGGCCAGGCGGAGTACTGCTGGGAGCTCGCGCTGGCCCTGTTCCCCCTCCTGGAGGCGGGTGGCCACTTCGAGGTGTGGCGCACGATCACCGACTGCGCGCTGCAGGCGGCCCGGCAGTCGGGGGACGTACGCGGCGAGGCGGTCATGCTCTACTCCCAGGGGCACAGGGCGATCATCCGGCACGACCGGGACGAGGCGCGTCAACTGCTCGAACGCTCCGCCGAGCTGTTCCACGGCCTCGACGACGCCGCGGGCGAGGGCCTGGCGGTGAGCGACCTCGCCGCCATCAACCGGGCCGGCGGGGACCTGCAGGGGGCGGAGAAGATGTACACCAGGGCCGTCGCGCTGCTTGCCAGGGCGGGCGACTGCGGGGGCGAGGCCGGGGCGTGCACGGGATAGCGAAGATCTATCTGGACCGGCACGCGGACGCGACGGCCCGCGTGTACCTGGAGAAGGCGAGGCTGCTGGCGCACACGGCGGGCAACCTCGGGCTGGAGGCGCAGATCCTGCACACCATGGCGGTGCTGGACGCGCAGGCCGGCGATCCCGACACCGCCGAGACGGGGTTCCGGAACGCCCTGCGGATCACCCGATCGCTCGACCATCACGTGGGCACCGCGTTCATCCTGGTCGATCTGGGCGACCTCGAGATCAGGAGAGGCCGGCGTCACGATGGGTTCCTCAATCTGCTGGAGGGCTGTGAGCTGGCGCAGATCGCCGGCGACCGGCGTACGGAGGCCAAGGCGCGGTGCGCCTTGGCCGCGGAATATGTGAAGAGCGGAGAGATGACGCTCGCGGCGGCCGACTACACGGTCGCCCGGACGCTGTACCACGCGCTCGGCGACGACGCGGGTGCCGCTCGGGCGCGAGAGGGGCTGGCCGGCCTGGCGAGGGCGATGCCCTAGAGCCGGTTCAATACGCGATGGGCACATCCCAGGGCGGGTCCGACGGCACGGAGGGCGTCGCGTGTGCCGCGACGGGCGCGACGACCAGAAGGGCTGAGACGGTGACGAAGGCTGCGGCGATCGCTCGTGTGAATCTCATGATTGGATCCTTCATGGCGCCGCTACCTCTGGCCTATCCCCGCCCTGCCTCGCCGGACAGCGCCCGGCCGTGGCGCAGCGTCTCGGAGTAGGAGAAGACGAAACCGCCGCCCACCTCGACCGGCCTGAGAGCGGCGAGATCCCCCTGCAGGTCGCCGGCGAAGTCGAGACTCGCCTGTCCCGACCAGATCTCGCCGAACCGTACGTCGTCGACCGCCGAGACCACGAGCTGCGACAGCGGCTCCTCCGGCGGCACCCAGGCCGGGAAATGCCGGGTGTGCACCAGCGGGACCGCGTGCAGCGCGGGCGGCTCGGCCACCCGCCCCGACAGGGTGACGCTCGCCCTGGCGATGCGGGAGCCGTACTGGGAGGCGACGCCGTGGAAGACCCCGCCCTCGGCCAGGTGCGGGCCGGTGCGGCCCACGGCCTTGGGATGGGTCAGGTGGACGGCGCCGAACTGCTTGGGCATGCCCTGGATCCAGCCGCGGGCCATCGGCACCGCGCTGTCCACCCAGGCGTAGGGGCAGCGCGCCATCGGGCGCCCCTCCGCCGTGCAGCCGAGCAGGATCAGGAACTCGCTGAACTGGCTGCGCGCCGGGTCGCCGGCCTCCTGCCCGGTTTCGGAACGCCAGTGCCAGTGCGCGAAGACGGCGGCGGCGGCGCCGGGATCGGGCCCGGGGTCCACCCCGGGCGGGAGGAACGCCGCCGCCGCATCGGGGTCGGTGCGGTACTCGACCATGATCACGTCACCGGAGAAGTGCCAGGGGGGTGGGCTGACCATGGCCGACTCTCCGGACGGCGACAGGGGGAGGCTGTATCCGCGAGGTCCGGGTCCGCCGGGTTCTGTCAGGAGCATGGGAGTCTCCGTTCTGTGGATTTCCAGGCGGCGGCCAGGCGGTGCGCCGCGGCCGTCAGCCTGGGCGGGGAGTTGAAGCTGTAGGCCAGCCTGACGCTGGGCCGCGCCGGCCGGCCGAACCGCGCGCCAGCCAGCACTCTGACGTCCGCGTTCCGCGCCGCCGTGACCAGTCCCCGCTCGTCCCGCTTCCCGTCGGTCGTGACCCACAGGAAGAACCCGCCCGCCGGCCGGTCGAACACGAACCTCTCCGGCAGGTTCGCCGACAGCGCGGCGGCGAGCGCGTCGCGCCGGTCCCGCAGGGCCGACCTGAGCCAGGTCAGGTGCCGGTCGTAGGCGCCGGTCGCCAGCAGTGTGGTCACCGCGAGCGAGGCCAGGTGGTTCGGCGACCCGCCGCTGTCGAACACGTGGTGCGCCTGGATCCTGGCCACCGTCTCGGGATCGGCCGCCAGCCAGCCGAGGCGCAGGCCGGGGGCCAGGGACTTGGAGAAGGAGCCCAGCCGGATCACGCCGCGATACCCGGACAGCGCGGCCATCGAGTCGGGCATCCCGCTCCTGGTCAGGCTGATCTCCGCGTACGCGTCGTCCTCGACGACCGGCACGCCGTACGCGGCGGCGACCGCGAGGAGCTCGCGCCGTCGCGCGGACGGCACGAGCAGCCCCGTGGGGTTGTGGAACGTGGGGTTGAGATAGACGAAGGCGGGGGTGTCCCCGGCCGCGCCGAGCGCCCGTTCCAGCGCCTCCGGCACCATGCCGGAGTCGTCCATCTCGACGGCCCTCAGGCGCAGGCCCGAATCCGCGAGGATGGCGTGGCCGAGGTCGTAGCCCACCTGTTCGACGAGCACCACGTCGTGCCGCCGGAACAGGATGGTGGCGATCAGGTGGAGCGCGTGCGACGTACCCGACGTCACCATGATGTGGTCGGGCGTGCACGGCGGGCCGAGACGGTCGGCGAGCAGTGCCCGCAGGGGCAGCGCTCCCGAGTTGGGGCCGTAGCTGAGCGCCGCCGAGCCGAACTCGGCCAGTGCCTCGGCGTAGGCCACGCGAAGCAGGTCCACCGGCAGCAGCCCGGGATCCAGGTAGCCCGGCCCGAGGTCGAACGTCCCGGGCGGGGCCACCTGTTGCACGACGTCCGGATACCACCGCCTGCGGTGCGACAGCGGTCCGGCCGCCTTCCCGGCCGCGCCCATCAGCTCTCCGAGAGCACGGTCCGCAACGCCGCCGCACCCATAGCGAGCGAGGCCGGCGGTCTGGCCAGCGCGATGCGCAGGATTCCCTCGCCGCGGGCGGGGTCGGCCCAGAAGAACTTCTGGCACGGCAGCGCGAACACGTTGTGCTCGCTCAGCGCCGACCACACGGCCAGGTTGGAACGCGACCCGATGCCGATCCGCTCCACGCTGGCGCGCGAGCCCGGGTCGAGGAAGTGGACGTCGGGCACGTCGGCCAGCGCGCTGCGCAGCAGCGCCCGGTTGCCGGCGATGAACTCGTGCAGTTCGGCCAGCCCGCCGCCGGCGGCGTCCTCGGCGAGGCGCCGCACCATCGACATGATCAACGGCGACACGCCGAGCAGGATGTCGGAGTACACCTTCTCGATCGGCAGGCCTACGTCCTCCGCCGACACCAGCCAGCCGATCTTGAGCTCCAGCGTGGGCCACAGCTTGCCGGTGTCCTCGATGACCACCCACCGGCAGCCGCTCTCGCGGAGCACTTCGTAGTGGTCATAGTGCGCCCGGGTGTCGAAGCCGCGGAAGCACGTGTCCAGGGCGAGCACCACGTCATAGCGGGCGCACTGCTCGGCCAGGGCGCGCAGCCGCTCCTGCGGCACCACCCGGCCCGTCGGGTTGTTGGGGGTGGTGACGAAGATGGCGCCGACCCGGCTCATCAGGTACGGGTCGAGGTCGCCGTGGTGCAGTTCGTCCTCCTCGATAGGCAGGAGTTCGAGCCCCACGCCGCGGAGGATGTCGGGGATGTTGTCGAAGGTGGGGTGGATCAGGCCGATCGCGTCGCTCACGGTCGCCAGGGACCTGGCGAAGATCTCCATCGCGACGGACGAGGAGTAGCAGGCCAGCACCCGGCCCTCGCCTCTCGGGTAGCTGTGCTGGCCGAACAGGCCGAAGAAGGCGCTGCGGGCGTCCGCCTCCACCTCGGCCACCGGCCGCTTGAGCGCGTCGCCCACAGGGCCGGGAGCTCCTCGACGATCCTGGCCTGGCCGGCGGTGAGCTCCTGACGGGCATGGCCGTCGGAAAGATTGAGCGGACTGTTGAGGGCCAGGAATTCGTATTGGGTGAGATTTCCCAGATCCACGGACACCGAATTCTGCAGGACGGTCATCACGCACCTCGCTCAGTTGGGGACACAAGCGATGATGAATCACCGGAGCAAAAGCGGCAAGGGCCGGGAAGTGGCGTCCTGCACGTTTTCCATATAATTCAAAAATCTCGACTCCGGCGACGGCGGAAAGGACCATACTTGCGTGGCTGCCTGCGGTTTCTCCCGTACGCGGCCGCGCCCGCGACATTTCCGGCCCGGAGGGGGAGCCCGATGACGAGCATAACCAGAAGCCAGGCTTTCACAATGACGTCGGTCAGCGGCTGGGACGTCCGCTGGAAAACTCTGGACGAGCCGAGAATGCGGTTGTTCTGCGTCCCGCACGCCGGCGGCGGAGCGAGCGCCTATCGCGCCTGGGCGCCGTTGCTGGCACCCGGCATCGAAGTTGTCGCGATTCGGCTGCCGGGGCGGGAATTACGTTTCGGGGAAACCCCGTACACCTCGGCCGACGACCTCGTGCCCGAGCTCGTCCGGGCCGTCTCGCCCCTGCTGGACCGCCCGCACGCCTGGTTCGGCCACAGCATGGGGGCGATCATCGCCTTCGAGAGCTGCCGGTGGATCCGCCGCGCGGGGCTCGGCGCGCCGGTCAGGCTTCTCGTGTCCGGCCGGTCGGCGCCCCACCTCCCGTCCCGCGGGCCCTTCGTGCGTGAGGCGCCCACGCCCGAGCTGACGCGCTGGCTGCGCGAGACCGGGGGCACTCCCCCGGAGCTGCTGGACGATCCGGAGCTGTTCGAGGCCCTGCTGCCCATGATGCGGGCCGACATGACCGTGGCGGAGACCTATCGCTACCGTCCCGGGCCGCCCCTGGACTGCCCCGTGTCGGTGTTCGGCGGCAGCGACGACGACCACGCCACCGCCGGGGAGATGCGGCACTGGAGCCGGCACACCACGGCGGAGTGCCGGGTGCGTCTCTACGAGGGCGGGCACTTCTTCATCCACGAGATGACGGAGCAGATCCTCCCCGTGATCGAGGAGGATCTGCTCGGAGTCAGCGGCGGCGCCGGGCCAGCCGGCCGGTGATCTGCACCAGGCCGACCCGGCCGGTTGCGGGATCGCGGAGGAACCTGCCGACGTAGGGCATCGACCCGGCGTCCGACCCCTCGGTGGTGAAGCGCAGGTCACGTGTGCACGACAGCCGCCAGCGCGGTCCCGCACCGACCGACAGGTACAGCCCGTCGTCCGCCGCCTCGACGGCGCAGGTCCAGGAACCGTTGGCGTAGTCGCCGGCGCATTCCGCGGGCCCCGGTACGGGCGGCCCCGGGTCGGTCAGCGTTCCCAGGGGGTAGTGGCCCACGTCGAGGCCCATCCCGTGCAGCTCCCCGACCACCGCCTCCCACAGCACGGCGCCGTTGGTCCCGTTGGCCGTCAGGGCCACCGCGGTGCCGCCGTCCGGCTCCACCCGCAGATGGGACCACGCGCCGTCGCCCGTGCCGTCGTGCCCGAACCACGACCCGGCCGATCCCGCCGTCCCAGCCGTCCCCGCCGTCTTCGCCGGCCCGCCGTACAGGGACCAGCCGAGGCCCCAGCCGTCCGCCAGCCCGAACGGGCCGGCGGCCAGGCCGCCCAGCTGGTCCCCGCGCATCTCCGCGGCGTCGTCGCGGTCCAGCAGGCGCGGCCCGGCGTGTCCGGGCAGGTGCAGTCCGGCGAACGCGAGCAGGTCGCTCGCGCTGCCCGCGAGCCCGGCGACGGGCTCCTCCAGGAGCGTGACCGACTGCTCGGCGATCGGCAGCGCGCGGCCGTCCGGCCGCACCACGTGGCCGAGGGCGGCGCCGGCCCGCCCGGCGTCGGCCGCGAACAGCGGCTCGATGCCGAGCGGGCGCAGCAGGAACGACTCCACGGCCGCCCGCCAGTCCATCCCGGTGACCACCTCGACGAGGTGCGCCGCCAGGAGGTAGCCGGCGTTCGAGTACGAGAACGCGGAACCGGGCGGGTGCACGGGCGCGGTGCCGTCGGACGCCGCCCAGCGGCGGCGGGTCAGGCCCGCCGCCGACTCGTCCACGTTCGCCGGCAGCCCGGCGGCGTGGCTGAGGAGCTGCCGCAGGGTCGCCCGCCCGGCCGGGGACCCCAGCCCGGGCAGGTAACCGGCCAGCGGCGCGTCGAGGTCGAGGTCGCCGTCGGCGACCAGCATCATCGCCAGCGTGGCGGTGAAGGGCTTGGTGAGCGAGCCCAGCGGGAACGCCGACCGGGCGGTGACCGGCCGGCCGCTCCCGCAGATCTCCTCACCGGCCTCCGCCGTGAACGTCCGGCCCCGCCACCGTACGGCGAGCTGGGCTCCGGGGACGCGGTGCCGCCGCACCAGGTGCGCGAGCCGTTCGGAGATGTCGTCCATGGGCGTCCTCACCCTTCGATCGCCGGGTCGCAGGAGCGGGCGAGCGAGCGCAACGCCCCCAGGAAGTCCCCGGCCACCCGCTCGACGGTGGCCCGGTCGTGCAGGCCCTCGGAGTAGTGCCAGTCGAAGGAGAGCCGCCCGCCCTGCGCCGCGCCGACGACCTCCAGCGGGTGGATCACCCGCTCGTCCGGGTGCTGCTCCTGGCCGATGGTGTCGTGGAAGGCGTGGTACAGGGACCTGCCGTCGGTCCTGGTGATCTCGTCGATCTGGCTGTGGTAGTTGAACAGCACCTGGGGCGTGCCGCGCCCGGTCAGCGGGAAACGGCCGAGGTGGCGCAGCGCCCCGTAGCCGAGGCCGTTGCCCGGCAGGGCGCGCAGGGACCGGCGCACGGACCTGACCACCGGCGTCCAGTCCTCTCCGCCGGAGGCCGGGACCTCCAGCAGGACCGGATAGGAGCTGGTGAACCAGCCGACCGTGCGGGACAGGTCGACGTCGTCGAAGATCTCCTCGCGGCCGTGGCCCTCCAGCTCGATGACGAGCCGGTCCTCGCCCGTCCACCGGCACAGCGCCCAGGCCAGGCCGCCGAGCAGCACGTCGTTGACGCGGGCGCGGAACACTCCCGGCGCCACGTGGAGCAGCGCGGAGGTCTCACGCTCCCCGAGGGAGACCCGCACGATCCTCCTGGACGACACGACGTTGTCGCCGTCGCGGTCCACGGGCAGCGGCGTGCTCTCCGGCACCGCGGACCAGTGCGCCACCTCCTCGCCGAACCCGCCGTCCGCGACGTGCCGGGTGAGCCGGCGCGACCACTCCTGGAACGAGGACGTCTTCGGCCCCAGGTCCACGGGCTCGCCGCTCACGGCCTGACGGTAGGCGGTGTCCAGGTCGTCGTTCAGCACCCGCCAGGACACCGCGTCGACCACCAGGTGGTGCACGGTGACGTACAGCCACGGCCGCGCGCCCGGCCCGAAGTCGAACAGCAGCGCCCGCACCAGCGGACCGGCGGCCAGGTCCATGGTCGAGTCGGCCGCCACGGCCAGCTCGTCCATGACGCGGCGCCGGTCCGGCTCCGCGACCCCCGACAGGTCGTGCCGGTGCAGCACCTGCGCCGGTTCCTCCGCCGCGTTGTGCTGCGACCAGTCCCCGCCCTCATCGCGTACGAAGCGCATGCGCAGCGCGTCGTGCTGGCGCAGGACCGCCGCCAGGGCGGTGCGCAGGGCCTCCTCGTCCACGTCCGCCGTGAGCTCGGCCAGCACGGACTGGACGGTGTGGTGCGGGGCGACCGTGTGCGTGCCGAGGAACTCCCGCTGGATCGGGGTCAGCGGAACCTCCCCGGAGACCACCGCCTGGGTGGCCGCGACCGGCGCGTTCCGGCCCGCCGCCGCGGCGAGCTCCTCGATGGTCTGGTGGCGGAACAGGTCGCTGGAGTAGACGGACAGGCCGGCCTTCCTGCTCTTGAAGACCACCTGGATGCTGAGGATCGAGTCGCCGCCCAGCTCGAAGAAGTTGTCCCGCACGCCGACCCGGGCGACGCCGAGCACCTCCGACCAGATGGCGGCCATGGTCTCCTCGGCGGGTGTGCGCGGGGCGAGGTACGGCCGCCCGGCCAGGTCCTGGCCCGGCTCGGGCAGCGCCCGCCTGTCCACCTTGCCGTGGGAGGTGAGCGGCAGCCGGTCGAGCACGACGAACGCCGCGGGCACCATGTACTCGGGGATCTTCCCGGCGGTGAACGCGCCGAGCTCCCGGGGCTCGGCCCCGGCGCCCGCCTTCGCCACGACGTACGCCACCAGGCGCTTGTGGCCGGGCTGGTCCTCCCGTACGACGACGGCGGCCTGGGCGACCGCCGGGTGGGCGGTGACCACCTTCTCGATCTCGCCGAGCTCGATCCTGAAGCCCCGCACCTTGACCTGGTCGTCGGTCCTGCCGACGAACTCCAGCGTGCCGTCCGGACGCCACCGCATCAGATCGCCGGTGCGGTACATCCGCGATCCCGGCGGGCCGTACGGGTCGGCCACGAACCGTTCCGCGGTCATCGCGGGACGGTCCCAGTAGCCGCGGGTGACGCCGTCGCCGGCGATGTACGCCTCACCCGCCACCCCCGTCGGGACCGGGTTCAGGTCGCCGTCGAGCAGGTAGATCCTGGAGTGGGCGACCGGCCTGCCGATGGGGACGGCGCCGTCGCCCGCCGCGACCTCGTCCACGGGGAAGCAGCTCGCGGTCACCGAGCACTCGGTGGGGCCGTAGGCGTTGACGATCTCCAGGCCGGGCAGCGCGCCCCTGACCCGCGCGCAGTGCGCGGGCGACAGCGCCTCGCCGCCGACGACGACCTTGCGCAGCCCGGACAGGATGCCGGGGTCGGTGTCGGCGATGGCGTGGAAGAAGCCGGCCGAGAACGACATGGCCTCGACCCGGTGCGCCCGCAGGAAGTCGTCGAGCTGGTCCACCGACCGGAAGTCGCCGGGCTGCACGGCCAGGCAGGCTCCCGTGAGCAGCGCGTTCCACAGCTCGTTCTGCGAGGCGTCGAAGGAGATCGAGTGGTGCTGGGCGATGGTCCCCGCACCACCGAAGGTGTGCCGGCCGGGGGCCATGACCAGCCGCACCAGGCCCCGGTGCGTGACCATGGCCGCCTTGGGCACGCCGGTGGAGCCGGAGGTGTAGACGAGCACCGCGAGGTTGTCCGGCACGAGGGCGGGCTCGGGCGCCGTACGGGGCCGCCGCGCGATCGCCTCCCGCCGCTCGTCCAGGAAGATCACCTGGGCCCGGGTCGGCGGCAGCCGGTCGGCCAGGCGGCTCTCGGTGAGCAGGACGGGCACCGCGGCGTCGTCGAGCATGTACGACAGCCGTTCCCGCGGGTAGAAGGGGTCGAGCGGCAGGTAGGCGCCGCCCGCCTTCAGCACGCCGAGCACCGCCGTCACCATCCCGGGCCCGCCTTCGAGGCAGATGCCGACCGGGACCTCCGGGCCCACTCCCCGCGCGGCCAGCTCGTGGGCGAGCTGGTTGGCACGGGCGTCCAGCTCCCCGTACGTCAGCCGCTCGTCCCCGCACACCACCGCCGGCGCGCCGGGGACGCGACGGGCCTGCTCGGCGAAGACGCCGGGCAGGCAGCGGGCGGGGTAGCCGGTCGCGCTGTCCTGCCAGTCCACCAGCAGCCTGCGCAGCTCGGCCTCGCCGGCCGGGGGGAAGCGCGCGCAGCGGGCGGTCCGGGTGGTCGGCCATGGCCTCCAGCAGGCCGAGCAGGTGGTCGGCGAAGCGCCGGACGGTGTCCTCGTCGAACAGGCCGGGGTCGTAGCCCAGGCGCATGCGCAGCGTGTCGGTCAGGTGGGCGACGCACGTCAGCGGATAGTTCGACGTCTCGACGCTGACCAGCTCACGGATCCGCAGGCCGTTCCTGGCCGCCGCCTCGTCGTCGTACGGGAAGTTCTCGAACACCACGGCGCTGTCGAAGAGGTTGGCGCCGTGCGGGATCTCGCTCCACTGGCGCACCTGTGCCAGCGACACGTACTCGTACTGCCGCGCGTCCACCTGCTGTTCCTGGATGCGCCGCAGCCACGACAGCACGTCGAGGTCGCCCTCCACGCGCACCCTGGCCGGCAGGGTGTTGATGAACAGGCCGATCATCTCGTCGGACCCGGGCAGGTCGGCCGGCCTGCCGGACACGGTGGTGCCGAAGCAGACGTCCCGCTCGCCGCCGTACCGGAACAGCGCCATCGCCCAGGCGCCCTGGATCAGGGTGTTCACCGTCACGCGGGCGTCCCTGGCGAACCGTTCGAGCCGCCGGGCGCGCTCCGGCGGCAGCGCCAGGTTCAGGCAGGCCGTGTCCCTTGACTGGTGCGACCGCACCGGGGGGCGGTCGTACGGCAGCGGGGTGGGCGCGGTGAACCCGGCCATCGCCCGGCTCCAGTAACCGGCCGCGGCGCTCTCGTCCTGCTCGGCCAGCCACCGCACGTAGTCGCGGTAGGGACGACGGGTCCTCGGCGTGGTGACGTGGCCGGAGGTGAGCGCGGAGTGCTCCTCGAACACCTCCGACAGCACGTCGGCGAAGCTCCACCCGTCCAGCAGGATGTGGTGCGAGGACCACAGGATGTGCACGGTGGTCTCCGACAGCCGGGCGATGTGCAGCCGCATCAACGGCGGGGTGGCGAGGTCGAGCTCCTGCCGGGCGGACTCGTCCCAGAGCCGCTGCCGCCGCTCGCGCTGCTCCGCCTCGCTCAGCCCGCGCCAGTCGTGGTGGGCCACGGGAAGCGGGACGTCGCGGTGGACGACCTGGAGCGGCCTCCCGACGTCCTCGCCGGCGACCGCGGTGCGCAGGATGGGCGTACGGTCGACCACCCGCTGCCAGGCCGCGGCGAGGGCGCCGGGGTCGGTGACGCCGTCGAGCACGAGGCCGAAGTGCGTGTAGTAGATGTCGCCGTCGTGCCTGCCGAGCGAGTGGAACAGCAGCCCGCTCTGCATCGGGGTCAGCGGGTAGACGTCCTCGACCGACCGGCCGTCGCCGGCGAGCCTGTCCACGCCCCCCCTGGTCGAGCCCGGCCAGCGGGAAGTCCGACGGGGTGCGCCCGCCCGCGCCGGGCAGTGCGCAGTGCTCGGCGATCTGCCCGAGCGCGGCCGCGAACCGCTCGGCCAGCCGGGCGATCGTCTCCTCGCGGTGCAGGTTGGCCGAGTACTCCCATTCGAACTCGAGCCGCCCCTGCCGGACCATGCCGGTGATCTCGACGAGGTTCTGCCGGGGCAGGTCCGGGCCGCGGTCCGGGACCGGGCTCGGCAGCCATCGGCGCAGCAGCCCGTCGTCGCCGGTGGTCATGTCGAAGCGGCCGTGGTAGTTGAAGCCCACCTGGCAGCCGCGGCCGGCCCCGAGGGCGCCGCCGAGGTGGCGCAGCACGCCGTAGCCGAGCCCCGACGACGGCACCGCGCGCAGCCGTTCCTTGACCGTCTTGATCACCGTGCCCCAGTCCCGCGTGGGCGGCACGGCCAACGCGACGGGGAACAGGGTGGTGAACCAGCCGACCGTACGGGACAGGTCGACGTCGTCGAACAGGTCCTCGCGGCCGTGGCCCTCCATCTCCACGGCGACCGTGTCACCGCCCGCCCACTCGGACAGGACCGACGCCAGCGCGGCGAGCAACACGTCGTTGACCTGCGTGCGGTAGACGCCGGGCACGTCGCGCAGCAGGGCCTGGGTGGTCCCGGCGTCCAGCCGCACCGACACGGTGCGGGCGGAGCCGACCGTGTTGTCTCCCGTGCCGTCGACCGGCAGCGGCGCGCTGTCCGTGACGTCGCGCTCGACGTCCGTCCAGTAGGGCAGCTCCCCGTCGAACCTGCCCGCGCCCGCCGCCTCGCCGAGCCTGACCGCCCAGTCGCGGAAGGAGCTCGACTTCGCCTCCAGCCCGGCTCCCTCGTAGGCGGTCACCAGGTCGGACAGCAGGATGCGCCAGGAGACGCCGTCCATCACGAGGTGGTGCACGGTGACGAACAGCCGCGGCGCGTGGTCCCCGCCGAGGGTGAAGAACACCGCGCGGATCAGCGGCCCGGTGTCCGGCCGCAACCCGCGCTGCGCCCGCCCGACGGCCTCACGCATGGCGCGGTCCTGGGCGGGGCCGTCGAGTCCCGACAGATCCACCGTCCGGAACACCTCGCCGCTTTCTGCCTCCGCGTGGTGCTGCCGCCAGCCGCCGGCCGTACGCTCGGCCCGCAGCCGGAGCGCGTCGTGGTGGGCGAGCACCGCCGAGAACGCCGTACGCAGGGCGCCCGCGTCGGCGTCGGCGGCCAGTTCCAGGAACATCGACTGGTTGAAGTGGCCGGGCGCGCCGGGGAACTCCTCGTAGAACCAGCGCTGGATCGGCGTCGCCGGGACGTCGCCGGCGACAGGGAGCGCCGCCGGGCGGGGCGTGTCCTCGATGACGGCGACCGCGGCGAGCTCGGCGACGGTCTGGTGCCGGAAGATCTGCTTGGCGGTCAGCCGCAGGCCGGCCCGCCGCGCGCGGGAGACCACCTGCAGGCCGAGGATAGAGTCGCCGCCGAGGGCGAAGAAGTTGTCCTCGACGCCGACCTCGTCTCCGGCGAGGCCCAGGACCTCCGCCCAGATCTCCGCCAGCACGGTCTCGGCCGGCGTACGGGGCGCCACCAGACGGCCGGCCGCCCGCTCCACCCTCGCGGGAGCGGGCAGGGCGCGGCGGTCCAGCGTGCCGCTGGGCGTCATCGGCAGCGCCTCCAGCGTCACCAGGGCGGACGGCACCGCCGGGTCCGGCACGATGTCGGCGAGGAAGGCCCGCAGCTCGCCCAGGTCGGGCGCCCGGTCCCCGGCGGGGACGAGGTAGCCGACCAGCCGCTCGCGGCCCGACTCGTCCCTGCGGACGGCGGCGGCCGCGGCGGCGATGCCGGGGTGGCGCGTCATCGCGGCCTCCACCTCGCCCAGCTCGACCCGGAAGCCGCGCACCTTCACCTGGTCGTCCGCCCGTCCGGCGAGCTCCAGGTTGCCGTCGGCGCGCCGGCGGCCGACGTCGCCCGTCCGGTACAGCCTGGCCCCGGGCTCGGCGGAGAAGGGGTCGCGGACGAAACGCTGCTCGGTCAGGTCCGGCCGGTTCCAGTACCCCTGCGCCACGCCGCCGCCGCCGATGTAGACCTCGCCGAACACCCCCACGGGCACCGGGCGCATGCGCTCGTCGAGCACGTGCACCCGGGGTGTCGAGCATGGGCCGTCCGACCGGTACGGTCGCCGCGGAGCCGATCGGCTCGGCCCGTACGTCGAAGATCGTGGAGTCGACGGTCGTCTCGGTCGCGCCGTAGGCGTTGGCGACGATCGTGTGGGCGGCGACGTGGTCGAGCAGCGCGCGGCAGTCGTCGGCGGGCCAGGGCTCGGAGCCGACGGCGAGCACGCGCAGCGAGTCGAGGGCGCCGCCGGCCGCGGCGAGCTCCTGGGAGATCGCCTTGGCCAGCGACGGCGTGGTGACCATGATCTCCGGGGCCCGCTCGCGCAGCATCGCGACCAGCGCGGGCGGGTCGCTCATCACCTCCGGGGGGCAGATGAGCAGCTCGCCGCCGAACATCGCGGACAGCAGGAAGTCGCCGAAGAACACGTCCACCGCGACGCTGGACACCGACAGGCAGCTCCCGCGCAGCCGCTTCAGGCCGTAGCGCGCGTCCCAGGCCCGCATGATGTGGTGCACGTTGCGGTGGCTGACCATCACGCCCTTGGGCTTGCCGGTCGATCCCGAGGTGTAGACGACGTACGCCAGGTCGTCGGGGGTGCCGGCGACGTCCGGGGACAGCGCGGGCAGCCCGTCGAGCACCTGGCGGTCCCGGTCGAGGTCGACGAGCGTGGCGTCGTGTCCGGCGAGACGGTCGCGCAGCCGGTGCTCGGTGATCACCACGGAGGCGTCCGCGTCGTCCAGCATCGTCGCCAGCCGCTGCGCGGGGTGCTCGGGGTCGAGCGGCAGGAAGGCGGCGCCGGCCTTGAGCACGCCCAGCATCGCGACGACCGCGTCCACGCCGCGTTCGAGGCAGATCCCCACCAGCGCGCCGGGGCCGACACCGAGACCGGTCAGGTGCCGGGCGAGCCGGTTGCCCCCGGCGGCCAGCTCGGCGAACGTCAGACGCTCGTCCCCGCAGCTCACCGCGTAGTCGTCCGGCCGGCGCGCGGCCTGCTCGTCGAACAGCTCGTGCACGCGGCGGGCGGGGACGGGCCCGGAGGACGGGCCGAGCGCCGCGGCGGTGAGGGTCGCGCAGCTCGGCCTCGGGCAGGATGTCCCGCGTCCACAGGGGCGCGTCCGGGGCGGCGGCGACGGCGCCGAGCAGCGTGACCAGGTGACCGGCGAGGCGCTCGACGGTGGCCCGGTCGTACAGGTCGGTGCTGTATTCCAGGTAGCACGTCAGCGACCGGGCGTCCTCGTAGAAGTCGAAGGTGAGGTCGAGCTTGGCCACGTTCATCGGCGGCTGGATCTCCGACACCTCCAGACCGGGCAGCCGGGGAGCGCCGTCCGCGAGGTTCTGCAGGTTGACCATGACCTGGACCAGCGGCGGCCGGCTCGGGTCCCGTTCGGGCCGCAGGGCCTCGACCAGGCGCTGGAAGGGGACCTCCTCGTTGGCGTACGCCTCCAGCAGGGTCGCGCGCACCTGCCGGACGAACGCGGTGAACGACAGGGACTCGTCCACCTGCGAGCGGAGCACCAGCGTGTTGATGAAGGAGCCGATCAGGTGGTCCAGGTCCGGGTGGCCGCGGCCCGAGGTCACGGTGCCCACCGCGATGTCGCGTTCGCCGGAGTAGCGGCCGAGCAGGAGTTTCGCGGCGGCGACCAGCACCATGAACAGCGTCGCGCCGTTGCTCCTGCCCAGCTCCCTGAGGCGGGCGACCAGCTCCGCCGGCACCTCGAACTCGTGCACCGCTCCGGCCGGGGTGCGCACCGGCGGGCGTGGCCGGTCGGCCGGCAGTTCGAGCACGGGCATGCGGTCAAGGCGGCCGCGCCAGTAGGCGAGCGGGCCGTCCAGGGTGCCGTCCGCCTCCCGCTCCCGCTGCCAGGCCGCGTAGTCGGCGTACTGCACGGGAAGCGGCGGCAGCTGCGCCGGCGTCCCGCACAGCTCGGCCGTGTACACCGCCGCCAGCTCGGCGAGGAGGTTGCCCGTCGACCAGCCGTCGACGACGATGTGGTGCGCGCCGAGCACCAGGACGTGGTCGCGCTCGCCCAGCCGCAGCAGCGTCACCCGCAGCAGCGGCCCGCCCCGCAGGTCGTACGGCGAGCCCATCTCCCTGAGCAGGAACTCCTCCACCCGGGCGGCGGAGCCCCGGCCGGACACGTCGACCACCGGGAGCGCGCGGTCCACGTGCTCGTGCACGATCTGGACGCCGCGGCCGTCCACGGCGTCGAAGGTCGTGCGCAGCGACTCGTGCCGCTCCACGACCCGGTTGACGGCGACGGTCAGCGCCTCGACGTCGAGGTCTCCGCGCAGCCGCAGGGCCCGCAGCGCGTTGTACTCCGCGCTGTCCGGCTCCAGCTCGGCCATGAACCACAGGCGCTGCTGCGCGGACGACATGGGCAGGCCGGCCGTGCGCGGCACGGGCCGGATCGGACGGTCCTCGGCGGGCGCCGCGGACTCGCCGGCGAGCTGGCGCCTGATGAGCTCGCTGAGATGGGCGGGTACGGCGGCGAGCTTGTCTTCGAAAGAGGTGGACATGTCGGCTGCCTTTCAGATCCCGTGAGTGGCGTCGATTCCGGACGCCGCCGCCGACACGTTCTCCAGGATCTTGACCTGGATCCGCTCGGCCAGGGCCGCGATGCGCGGCCGGTCGAAGAGGTCGTTGGGTGAGATGTCGACGCCGAACGCGCCGCGCATCCTCGACACCAGCCGGACGCTGCTGATGGAGTCGCCGCCCAGGTCGAAGAAGTTGTCCTCGACTCCGACGGGGTCGATGGCCAGCACCTCCGACCAGATGCGGCACAGCGCCGCCTCCGTCGGGTTCCGCGGCGGCAGGTAGCCGTCCCCGGCGTCGTCCTGCGTACCCGGGTCGGGCAGGGCCTCCCTGTCGAGCTTGCCGTTGCGGTTGAGCGGCAGCTTCGTCATCGGCACGAAGGCGGCGGGGACCATGTAGTCCGGCAGGAAGCCGGACAGATGCGCGCGCAGCTCGTCGGCGGTGGGCGCGGGCACGCCGGGCGCGGGCACCCAGTAGGCGATCAGGCGCTTGTTCCCCGCGTGGTCCTGCCGGACGACCACCGCCGTCTCGGCCACGCCGTCGTGGCCGGCGAGGACGTTCTCCACCTCGCGCAGCTCCACTCGGAAGCCGCGGATCTTGATCTGGTCGTCGACGCGGCCGGCGAACTCCAGCGTGCCGTCCGCGTTCCAGCGGACGAGGTCGCCGGACCGGTACAGGCGTGCGCCGGGAGGCCCGAACGGGTCGGCGACGAACCGTTCCGCGGTCAGGTCGGGCCGGCCGATGTAGCCGCGGGCCACGGCGTCGCCGCCGATGTACAGCTCGCCGGTCACGCCGACCGGGACCGGGGAGAGCCGGTCGTCCAGCACGTAGACCCGGTCGTTGGGGATGGGCCCGCCGATCGGCACGTTGTCGTACTCGGTCCCGGGCCGCACCGGGAACAGCGTGACGGCGATGGCGCCCTCGCTCGGGCCGTAGTTGTTGACCAGTCTCCGGCCGCGCGACCAGATCCTCGCCATCTCGCTGGTGAGCACCTCGCCGCCGACCCGGACGAACTCCAGGTTGGGCAGCGCGGCGGCGTCCAGGGCGGGCAGGACGGTGGGCGGCATGGTCACGGCGGTCACGGCCTTCGTCCGCAGCTCCTCGATGAGCTGGGCGCCGCCGTATCCGGAGGCCGCGACGGGGGCCACGAGGGTGGCGCCCGCCGCCAGGGTGCTGAACAGGTCGAGCGAGGCGGCGTCGAAGCTCATCGGGCAGAGCTGGAAGACCCTGCTGTCGTGGGTCAGCCACAGGTCGCGCACCGCCTCGACCGTGTTGTAGAGCGAGCGGTGCTCGACCATGACCCCCTTGGGGCGGCCGGTCGAGCCGGAGGTGTACACGACGTAGGCGAGGTCGCGCGGCCCGCGAGGGGTGTCGGGCACGCGGTCGGGGTGCCCGGCGACGACGGGCCAGTCCCGGTCGAGGCACACCGTGCGGACCGGCGCCGTGGCGAACGACGCGGACAGGTGCTCGTGGGTCAGCACGACCGCGGGCCCGGACTCGGCGATCATGACCCGGAGCCGCTCGGGCGGGTAGTCCGGGTCGAGGGCACGTACGCGCCGCCCGCCTTGAGCACGCCGAGTATCGCGACGACGAGGTCGGGACCGCGTTCGACGGCCACGCCCACCCGTACGTCCGAGGCGACGCCCAGCCCGGTCAGGTACTGGGCCAGCCGGTTGGCCCGCGTCTCCAGCTCCGCGTAGGTCAGCCGTTCCCCGCCGCGTTCCACCGCGACGGCGCCGGGCCACCTGCGGGCGCGTTCGCTGATCACTTCGTCCATGCGGCGCTCGATGGAGTAGCCGGCGGGCTTGCCGCTCCACTCCCGCACCAGCATCCGGTGCTCCTCGCGGCCGAGCATGGAGATCTCGCCGATGACCCGCCGCGGATCGGCGGCGAAGGACTCCAGCAGGGTCAGCAGGTGCCGGGAGACCCGCTCGATCGTCGCGAGGTCGAACAGCTCGGGGTCGTAGAGCAGCCGCATCGACAGCGTGCGCCCGGGGAAGACGCTGAGGCCGATCGGATAGTTCGTCATGAACTCGACGGCCATGTGCCGCAGGTCGAGGCCGTCCGGCGCCATGTCGGGGTCGAACGGGTAGTTCTGGAAGACCAGGACGCTGTCGAACAGGTTGACGCCCGCGGGCACGCCGCTCCACGCCTGCATCCGGGGCAGCGGCACCCAGTCGAACTCCCGGGCGGCGGCCTGCTCCCGCTGCGTCTCCCGCAGCCACGACAGCAGGTCGCGGCCGTTGTCGACCTCCAGCCGTACGGGCAGCGTGTTGATGAGCATGCCCGTGATGGCGTCCACCCCGTCGAGGTCGGCGGGCCGGGTCGACACGGTGGCGCCGAAGCACACGTCGCGTTCGCCGCTGTAACGCGACAGCAGGATCGCCCAGGCGCCCTGGACGAGGGTGTTCATCGTCAGCCTGGTGGCCTGCGCGCGGGAGGCGATCGCGGCGGCCAGCTCCTCCGGCAGGTCCACCTGGAGCGATCGGGTCGCGCGGGGGCGGTAGCCCTCGCCCGGCTGCCGGTCGAAGGCCAGTTTCGTCTGCGTGTCGAAGCCGGTCAGCCGTTCCCGCCAGTAGTCCTCGGCCGCGGGCTCGTCGCGCCGGCCGAGCCACTCCACGTAGTCGCGGAACGCCCGGCGTGGCGGTGGCGCGGGCTCGCCGTCTCCGGGTGGAGCCGCCTGCGGTTCGCCGTCGCGTACGGCCGCGTAGTCGGCGAGGATGTCGCCGAGCAGGACGGAGGCGCTCCAGCCGTCGATCACGATGTGGTGGACCGACCAGACGACCCGGACGGCGGTGTCGCCGATCCTGGCGATGTACAGCCTGCTCAGCGGAGCCTCGGTGAAGTCGACGCCCCTGGCGGTGTCCTCGTCGAGCAGCCGGCGCAGCGCCTCGCGCCTGCCCTGCTCCGGCAGTTCCCGCCAGTCGAGGTGGACGACGGGCAGCGTGGCCCGCTCGTGCACCACCTGCACCGGGGTGTCCACGTCCTCCCAGACCACGGCGGTGCGCAGGATCGGGTCCCGGTCCACGGCCCGCTGCCAGGCCCGTACGAGCGCCTCCGGGTCGTCGACCCCGTCGAGCACCAGGTCGAACTGGATGAGGTGGAGGCCGGAGTCGCGCGCCATGAGCGCGTCGAACAGCATGCCGCTCTGCATCGCGGTCAGCGGGTAGACGTCCTCGGCGCCGTCCCCGCCGAGACCGGCGGCGCGGCCTGGGCTCCGGGGCGCGGACGTCTGGGGGTATTCGTTCTGGAGGGACACCGCCTCGGCGGCCGCCGCCAGTTCCGCGACCGTGGGATGGACGAAAACGTCTTTGGCCGACAGGACGAGCCCGCGGGCGCGGGCCCTGGAGACCACCTTCATGCTCAGGATGGAGTCACCGCCGAGGGTGAAGAAGTCGTCGGTCACGCCGACGTCCGCCACCCCGAGCACCTCGGACCAGATCCCGGCGAGCACGCGCTCGGGATCGGTGCGCGGAGCCACCGTCTCGGTGCCCGTCCCGGCGCCGGGGTCGGGAAGGGCCCGCCGGTCGATCTTGCCGTTGGCGTTGATCGGCAGCGCGTCCAGCATGACGAAGCGGGAGGGGACCATGTAGCCGGGCAGCCGCTCGCCCAGGAACCGCCGCAGCTCCGCCTCCTCGGCCCCGTCCGCCACCAGGTAGGCGACCAGGCCGCGGGTCCCGTGGGCCTCGTGCACCACGACCACGGCCTCCGAGACTCCGGGGAAGAGGCGCAGCGCCGTCTCGATCTCCCCGAGCTCGACGCGGAAGCCGCGGATCTTGATCTGGTTGTCGACCCGGCCGATGAACTCGATCTCGCCGTTCCCGTTCCACCGCACGGTGTCCCCGGTCCGGTACATACGGCCGCCGGACTCGAAGGGGTCGGCGACGAACCGCCCCGCCGTCAGCCCGGGGCGGCCGTAGTAGCCCCGGGCCACGCCGTCGCCGGCCAGGTACAGCTCGCCGGGTGCGCCGACGGGCACCGGCCGCAGGAACCCGTCCAGCACGTACGCCCGCGTGTTGTCCAGCGGCGGGCCGATCGGCGCGACGCCGGCGCGCACGTGCTCCGGCGTCAGCACCTGCGCCGCGGCGAACGTCGTGACCTCGGTGGGGCCGTAGACGTTGACCACGACCGTGTCCGGGCAGGCGCGCAGGACCCGCTCCACGGCGGGCAGGGACGGGGCCTCGCCCCCGGTCCACACCTCGCGCAGCCCGGCGAAGCACTCCGGGGACTCCTCGGCGAAGAGGCGGAACAGGGCGGCGGTGATGAACACGGCGGTCACGCCGTGCTCCTCGGTCACCCGCGTCAGCTCGCGCGGGGTCAGCTCGGCGGGGGCCACCACCACCTGGCCGCCCGTCAGCAGCGGCACCCACACCTCGTACGTCGCGGCGTCGAATGCGTGCGGCGACTGGAACAGGAAACGCCGGTGCGCCTCCGAGCGCGCGTGGCGGTCCCACGCCAGGCTCACGATGTTCCGGTGGGTCACCGCCACACCCTTCGGCGTGCCGGTGGAGCCCGAGGTGTACATCACGTACGCCAGCTGACCGGCATGCGCGGCGGGGGCCTCGTGCGGCTGCACGGCGGAGACATCGTGCGGCTGCACGGCGAAGGAATCGTGCAACTGCTGCGCGGCGGGGGCGTCGTCGTGTTCCGGGCCGTCCACCACGATCACCGGGAATCCGGCCTCCCGTGCCTTGGCGCCCATCGCCCGGTCGGTGAGGAGCACCGTCGCGCCGGTGTCGTGCAGCACCCAGCGGATCCGGTCCACCGGATAGCTGTCGTGCAGGGGCACGTACACGCCGCCGGCCTTGAGCACCGCGAGCATCGACACGACGGCGTGCGGAGCGCGGCTCTGCAGGATGCCGACCCGGGACTCGGCGGTCACGCCCGCCGCTGTCAGGCGCCCGGCCAGTCTCGCGGCCATGCCGTCGAGCTCCGCGTACGTGAGGGTGAGATCGTCGGAGATCACTGCGCGCTCGTCGGGGCAGGACCGCGCCCACTCGGCGACCAGTTCGTGCACGCACCGGTCGGCGGGGTAGTCCCGCGCCGTGTCGTTCCACTCCACGAGCACCCGCCGCCGCTCGGCCTCGGTCAGCGGCGGCAACTCGGACAGCGGTACGGACGGGTCCGCGGCCGCCGCGGCCAGCGTCGTCGTGAGCGTGGCCGCCATCCGCTCGACCGTGCCGGCGAGGAACAGCCCGGCGTCGTAGGCGATGGTCAGCTCGATCGGACCGGCCACCTCGATCGGGCCGGTCCGCTCGCTCAGGGCCACCGCCAGGTCCACCGGATCCGCCGGCGCTTCGCCCTGCACCACCAGCACGCGCGTCCCGGCCGGCGCGCCGCCCTCGGCGCGGGCGGCGAGCACCGTCTCCCCCACCGTGGCCAGGAAGGCCTCGAACGGCTGCGTGCCCGCCACCCGCGAGCGCAGGATCAGTTTCCCGGGGTGATCCCCGCCGGTGGCCACGCCCACCGCGACGTCCTGCTGACCCGAATAGCGGGCGAACAGCACCTGGCATGCGGCGACCAGAATCGTGAACAGCGAGGTGTGATGACGGGCGCCGAGCTTTCGCAGCTCGTCGGCGAGTTCTCCGGTGATCGTGAATCGGTGTGCGGCGGGGATGTGCGTGCCCGCCGCGGACCGGTGACGATCGGCCGGCAATAACAGCGGGACCGGATCCTCGATTTCCCGTACCGACATGGTCGACCTCCGTCATCGACGAATAAATCTGGATTTGACCCATTCAGGGAATGCCAGCTTCGCCCGGAATGATGGGATAGATCCATGTCATTGACTGGGTCGCTAAAAAGGATGGTCAACGCGTTCGCGCCTATTCGGCGCCGATGGCCTCCACCGGCCGCCGCCGCATGGCGACGCGCGCGGAGATCATGATGGACGGCCAGGCGACGAGGACGGCGGCCACGACGATGCCCGCGTAGGCGAGCGGCGGGATCGACGGCAGGGGCCGTCTGCTCACCGCGATGCCGATGCCGGCCAGCGAGGGAAGCGCGGCCAGCGTGCCGATGAGCACGGCGGCGACGGTGATGATGCGCGCCTCGCCGCGCATCATCGACAGCACCTGCTCGCGCCGGGCGCCGATCAGCCGCAGCATGGCGAACTCGCGTACGCGCGCCGCGGTGGCCATCACCAGGGTGTTCACCACGGCGATGGCGATGTAGCCGAGCAGGACCGCGTTGAGTATGAGGCCGACCGCGTCGCCTCCCGCCTCGGCGTCGTCCTGGGCGGCCATGAAGGACTCCCGGTCGGCCACCCGGGCCGTCGGGTAGGCCGCCAGGGCCTGGCGCAGCCCGGCGTCCCCGCCCGTCGCCCTGACCAGCATCCAGGAGTCGAGACGGTCGGTGGTGTGCCGGATCACCAGGTCGTGCGGGAGCGTGACGTCGCCGAAGCCGAGGCCCTTCTCGTAGATCGCCACCACCCGTGCCCGCACGGGCGTGCCGTCGCCGAGGCGCAGGTCGACGGTCCCGCCGACATCCACCCCCACGGTGCCCGCGGCCATCCGGCTCAGCGCCACCGCCTCGCCGCTCAGGCCGGCGAGGTCGCCCCGCAGGACGCCGAGGTCCATGGTCGCCGCGATGCCCCGCGGCTCGACGCCCTGAGTGGGGAAGATCTTGTACTGCCGGCTGTCGCCGTCGGTGTAGGTGATCAGCGTCTGCGTCCGTACGACCGGGGTCACGTCCGACACGCCTGCCGTCTTCCGCAGCACGCCGGCCAGCTCCGGTGACAGTCCGGCGGTCGCGGGGGTCACGACGTAGCCGGCTCGGAGCCCGTCCACGACCTGGTCCTGCGCGGCGGCGCTCAGCGTGGTGGCGCTGAAGATCTGCGCGGCGGCCATCGTGACGCCCATGATCAGTGGCGTGGTGGCCGAGCTGAGCCGCCGTGACCTGGCGCGGGCGTTGGCGACGGCGAGGAACCCGCTGGCCCCCCGGCTGCGGTTCAGCCGCGGGCCGAGCAGGACGACGGCGCCGGTGAGCAGCCGGGGACCGAGCAGGGCGACGGCGACGACCAGCAGGAACGCCGAACTGCTCGCGCCCTCCACGGCCGACTCCCCCGGCAGCGCGATCGGCAGCACGACGGCGGCCGCCAGGGCGGCGGGGACGAGCAGCGAGCCGATCGTCAGCCGGACCCAGCCCAGCTTGCGCGGCTCCACGGCCGCCTCGCCGATCGCCTCGATCGGGCTGACCTTCGCGGCGCGCCTGGCGGCGATCCAGCCGCCCATCCGGGCGCCGGCCACGCACAGCAGCATGGCCGCGAGCACGGGCAGCGGGCCGACCACGAGCTCGAAGTCCTCGGGCAGCACGCCGACCGCGGCGAAGACCCGATGGAACAGGAAGCCCAGGGCGATCCCCGGCACCGCGCCGGCCACCGCGCCGGCCGCGCTCACGAGGGTCGCCTCGGCTCCGATCATGGCGAGGACCTGCTTGGGCGTCGCCCCGATCGCCCGCAGCAGCGCCAGCTCCCGCCGCCGCTGCTGCACCGAGAGCGCGAGCGTGCCGGCGACCACGATCACCACGACCATCACCATGGTGGCGCCGAACGACAGGGCCAGTTCGATCACGAACGCCCGCGTCGCCCCCACGTCGAGCATCTCGGCGTCGCCGCGCTCGTCCCCGGTGTAGGTCACGACTCCGCGTACGGCCTTCTCGATGTCCGCGGCCAGTTCATCGGGGTCCGCCCCGGGAGCGGCCAGCACGCCGACCGTGTCCACCCGGTCCGGCTGCCCGGTGAGGCTCCGTGCCCGATCTTCGGTCAGGAACAGCGCGCCCTGCCTGGTCAGCGGCCCGCCGCGCGGGGTCACCACACCGGCCACCCGGTAGGCCGACGAGGTCGTGCCGACCGCCAGGGTCACCGTGCCGCCGACGGACACGCCCGCCTCCTCGGCGAGCCGGGACTCCAGCACCACCTCGTCCGGCGTCTGCGGCTGCCGTCCGGCGGTCAGCGCGAACGGGGTGAGCACCGCGGCCGGCCAGCCGTGGCCCAGCAGGGGCGCGCCGTCAGGACCCGCCAGCACCCGGCCGTCCTTCGTCACCAGGCTCATCGGGACGCTGACGTCCCCGACCGCGGCCCGCACGCCGTGCACGCGCCGCACCTGTTCGACCCGCCCGGCCGGCAGCCGGACCCGCTCGGAGTAGCGGGGGTCGACGTCCTCGGCGACCGGGAAGGTCTGCGGGGCGCCGGCCACCACCTCGGCCGCCCGATAGCGCTCGGCCGGGACACCGGAGGACAGGCCGGTCTCGAGCAGGATCCCGCTCGCGGTGAGGACGGCCGACCCGAACGCGACCGCGACGAACGCGGCCACGAACCCGCCCTTGCGGCCCTTGATGGTGCTCCAGGCCAGGGACAGCGCACGTCTCGACAACACCCGCCGCGTCATGTCACCACTCACCAAGGCGCGTCATGCGGTCGGCGACCCGCTCCGGCGTGGGCTTGCTCATGTCACCGGCGAGTTTGCCGTCGGCGAGGAACACCACCGTGTCGGCGTAGGAGGCGGCGACCGGATCGTGGGTCACCATCACCACCGTCTGCCGCAGGTCGTCCACGATCCGCCGTAACAGTTCGAGGATCTGCCGGCCGGTGCGCGTGTCCAGCGCGCCGGTCGGCTCGTCGGCGAACACGGCCTCGGGCTCGTGGATCAGCGCGCGGGCGACGGCCACCCGCTGCCGCTGCCCGCCGGAAAGCTGGCCCGGATAGTGGTCGTGCCGGTCGGCGAGGCCGACCTGGGCCAGCGCGGCACGCAGCCGGTCGTACGGAACGGGCCGGTCCGCCAGGCGGAACGGCATCGTGACGTTCTGCTCGACGGTCAGCGCGTCCAGCAGGTTGTATGCCTGGAACACGAACCCGACCCGCTCACGGCGCAGCACCGTCAGCTGCTCCTCCTTCAGGCGCGACAGCTCCGTCTCCCCCAGCCACACCCGCCCGGAGGTCGACCGGTCGAGACCGGAGGCGCAGTGCAGGAACGTGCTCTTGCCCGAGCCCGACGGACCCATGATCGCGGTGAACGTCCCGCGTGGCAGCGCGATCGACACATCGTCCAGCGCCCGCACCGCGTTGCGCCCACCTCCGTACACCTTGTTCACGGATTCCAACCTGACCGCGTATGTCATCGCCATTCCCGAAAGTTATGTAGAGCGCACCCCGACTCTGCTCATCGTGCCCGACAATTACAGCGTCCGCCAGCCGTTCCGGCCCCGAACACGCTTCCGAACTCGCTTATCAACCGAGACGTCAACAAGGCCGCCTTCCGCGCCCGCACCTGGAATAATCTGAGGTCGCGAAATGCCACCGCCCGGCGGACGCCGGGCGTCCGCGTTTAACCGGCGGAGAAAAATCCTTGGGGCCGTGCCGCGCACCCGCGGAAACTGACGTGACATCCCCCTGCCCGCGCGAAACGAGCGCGACGCGCGAGCGGACACGTCATCTTCTTATCAAGGATTTCGCCCATGATCCCAGTGCATCTCGAACGCGCGGTCTTCGGAATCTACGCCACTCATTCACTGCACTTCGCCGACAGGTCGGGCGTGTTCGTCCATCTCGCCGACCACGGGAGCGCCACCGCCGCCGAACTGTCCGGCGCGCTCGGCGTCGACGGCGAGACCCTGGAGCGCCTGCTGCTCGTCCTGGTCTCCCTGCAGGTGCTCACCCGCACCGGGGAAGGCCGGTACGCGCTGGCCGAGGGAACCAGGCCCTACCTCGACAGCCGGGAGCCCCGCTATCTGCTGGGGTTCGTCGACCACCTGGTCGGCAGCACCGCGCAGCGGTTCGGCCAGGTGCACGACTACCTGTCGCGCGGCAAGGCCGCCGTCGACGCCGTACTGCCGGACCCGTTCGCCACGCTCTACCGCGACGACGACTCGGTCCGGCGCTTCCTGACCGCGATGTGGCAGCTCAGCTTCCATGTCTCGCACGAGCTGGCCAGGCTCGCCGACCTCGGCGACGTCCGGCGGCTGGTGGACGTGGGCGGCGCGAGCGGCCCGTTCTCGGTGGCGGCCCTGCTCGCCTATCCGCGCCTGCGCTCGACGGTCTTCGACCTGCCCCAGGTCGGGCCCTACCTGGCGGAGAGCGCGAAGGCGTACGAACTCGGCGACCGGCTCACCTTCGCCGGCGGCGACTTCTTCCGCGACCCGCTGCCCGAGGGCGACTGCGTCGCCTTCGGCTACATCCTGTCCGACTGGGACGACGAGACCTGCGAAGGGCTGCTGCGCAAGGCGTACGACGCCTGCCGGCCCGGAGGCCGGGTGCTCGTCATGGAACGCCTCTTCGACCCCGACCGCGGCGGCCCGCTGTCGACCGCCGTGATGAACCTGTCCATGCACCTGGAGACCCAGGGCCGGCACCGCACTCCGGAGGAGTACCTGGGCCTGCTGCGGCGGGCCGGGTTCGCCGACTGCGCCGTCCGCCGCTCCACGGCCGACAAGCACCTGCTCGTCGGCGGCGGAGCCCGGTGACAGTGGGGGCGAGATGACCACCGAGACCTTCCGTACGGCGTTCCCCGGGCACAGCGAGGCGCTCGCCGGCCTGCTGGCCTCGACCGCGCTCGCCGAGCTGAGCCGGGAGGAGCTGGCCGACCTGTCCCGCCGCTACGACGAGGCCGTGGCGGGGGACGACGTCGAGATGCGGCTCCTGACCCGTCCGTTCAGTCACCGCCTGGCGATTCCCGAGTACTACCGCTACACCGGGTTGCACGTCTTCGGGTGGTTCCTGGCCCAGCAGGACGACGCCTACGGCGGCGCCCTGCTGGCGATGCACGCGATCCTGACCGACCTGTCGGAACGGGAGCACGAGGAGGCGGCGCGCCACCGGGAGCCGCCCGGCCACATCGCGGAACGCCTGCGCCGCCTGGGGCCCGTCCTGGACCGGATCGCCGCCATGCCCGTGACGCCGCAGGGTGCGCCGCGCGGCGCGGACCTGGTGCGGAGCCTGGCGGGCGACGAACGGCTCGACCGGCAGGTGCTCGTGCTCAGGCGGTTCTGCGGTTTCCGCCGCTCGGACAAGCACGACGAGCGAATCTTCATCCGGGCCGTGCAGGCGTGCGAGCTGACCTTCTTCATGACCCGGCTGGCCGCCCGCCGGGCCGTCTCGCTGGTCGAGCGCGACCGGGCCGGATGCCTGTTCTGGATGGACCAGGTGGACGCGTGCGCCGAACTGCTCAACGCGATCTTCCATGCGCTGAAGACGCTGACGCCCGAGCTGTTCCTCGGCTTCCGCGACGCGACCGGGGACGCGAGCGCGGTGCAGTCGCTGAACTACCACCTGATGGAGCTGGTGGTGTACGGATACGACGATCGCAAGAGGGACACCTTCGCCCGTTTCGACCATCTCCGGGTGATCGGCGATCCGCGGCTGCGGAAGTTCCGCTCCCTGCGGGACGCGGCCGGCACCAGCGAGGACCCCGAGGTGGCCGACGCGTACGCCGCGCTGGAACGGCGGCTGCTGGTCTGGCGGGGCAGGCACTACGGATTCGGCCGCACGTACCTGCCGAACATGAAGGGCTCAGGCGGCACGGAGGGGGCCGGTTATCTCAAGCGGTTCGTCGAGAAGGACGGCCTGCCCTCGGGCCCCCGGCTCACCGACCCGGAGCAGTTGCTGTCGGCGTTCGCCTTCCGCTGACGCCGAGCCGGCCGGCCGAGAGGGAGGGTGGGGTCGCCTCACCCTCCCTCTCCATGTCATGCCACCCTCGGTGTCACCGCGCACGCCGGCCGCACCCGGACCACGACGAGACCGCCGGGAAGGACTTCCCGGCGGTCTTCCTCTCCAGGGCTCGGCGACCGGCTCAGACACACCCCTCCTTGCTCGCCGCCGTCACGGCCATGGCCGTGTACGGGCACTGGAAGCCGATCCAGCGCAGCCGGGGCCACAGCCGCGACCACGGTTCGCGCGGCCCGCGGCACACCATGAACTCCTGGCCCGCGTCCGAGACGGGCAGGTCGACGGTGAACCGGCCGGCGGGGGTGCACTGGGCGAACAGCTGCGAGAACTTCGCCCGGTCCACGCCGATCGTGACGACCACCGTCTTGTCGTCGGCCGGGCGGCCGAAGTCGGCGTACGAGTTGTGCCCGCTGTAGGCGGGCGGCAGGCCGTAGGCGGGGCCGTACTTGTCGAGGGCGCCCGCCTGGCCGTAGTGGTTGCCGTAGAAGACCGCGTGCGACCGGTCCTGCGGGGGCAGCGCGCGGTAGACGGCGGCGGCCTGGGCGGTCAGCTCCGGCCATCCCGCCTGGTCGAACTGCGTGATGGCGAGCTGTGCCAGCAGGGGGTTGTCCGCGTAGGCCTGGATCGGCAGGACGGGCAGCAGCAGCACCGCGGACGTCACCAGGTTGGCGGCCAGCGCCACCCCGGCGAGGCAGCGGCGTACGGCGGTCCGCGCCCAGTCCGCCGCGACGACGCATCCGGCGGCCAGCAGGACGAACTGCAGCGCGCCGGCGTAGACCGCCTGGCCTCCGATGGCGATGAGCAGCGCGATCATGAAGAGGTAGGCCACCGCGACGAACCGGTACGGACGCCACTGCGCGCGGCGCAGCAGGGCCACCAGGCCCGCGATCCAGAACGGGGTCAGGAACAGCCCGACCACGAGGATCAGCATCGGCAGGAACGAGATCCGCGACAGGTCCGCGAGCGCGATCGACAGCGCGTCCGCCATCTCGAACTGCGGCCAGCCGTGCGTCGCCTGCCAGATCAGGACGGGCGAGGCGATGAGGGCCGCGATCGCGGCGCCCGCCGGCACGTACGGGTGGAACAGCAGCCGCCGCGGCCCGCCGACCAGCATGCCGACCCCGATGGACAGCAGGAGCAGGACGAGCAGGTACTTGGCGTACAGGCCGGCGCCGGCCACGACGCCCATCGCCAGCCACAGCCGGGGGTCACGGGTGCGGGCGAGCCGGATCGCCAGCCAGCAGACGGCGACCCAGACCAGGACGTCGAAATCGTTGGTGCCCAGGAGGTGCGCGGTGATCAGGGCGAGGCCCGACACGGCGGCGGCGACCGTCGCCAGGAGCTGCGCCCTCTGGCTTCCGCCCAGCTCGCGGGCGATGAGCCCGACGAGCACCACCGTGACGCCCATCAGCAGTGCGGGCACCACTCGCAGGGCGGTGAGGTTGTCGCCGAACACGGCGGTCTCCACCCTGGCGACCAGCGCGACCAGCGGCGGCTGGTCGATCTGCCCCCAGCCGAGGTGGCGGCCGGCCACCCTCGTGTACAGCTCGTCGAGGTGATACCCGTGCCGCCCGGACAGCGCGAGGACCATGGCGGCCAGGGCGGCGCCCACGCCCAGCGAGGGCCACCATCGCACGGGGGCGAGCGCCGGCTCCCCCGCGGCCACCCTGCCGGGTGTGCCGGTAATCGTCGCGGCATTCACGACATGACCTCCAGTTGCTTTTGTCGTCACCGCATCCGGGGCGGACGCGTCTGGCGGTTCCAGAATGTGACCGCCCGGCACCGCGGGCAATCAAGTTGAATGGTGCAGAAATATGGCTCGCCGGCGGCGTGGCCTTCGGCTTTCGCGTACCCGTCAAATACCTGGCCGTGCGGCGAATTCCGGCGCAGCATCGACGCGGACCGGTTGTTTTTCCACTGCTGCGAGGACACGACATGGCGATGACACGAAATGAGGCCGCGCGGAAACAGGACGGGCCGGAGCCGGTTCCGTTGTCCAGAAACCGCGGTTACACCATCTTGTGGAGCAACATGTTCCTGTCGGAGCTGGCGAGCGAGATGGTGTTCATCGCCTTTCCGCTGTTGCTGCTGGCGCACGCGGCCTCGCCGGTGGAGGTCGGGCTGCTCACCTCGGCGCTGGCCGCGGCACGAATGATCGCGAACGTCCCCGCGGGCGTGCTGGCCGACCGGTGGGACCGCAAGAAGATCCTGCTGCTGTCACAGGTGGTGCGCGGGGCGGCGATGGGCAGCGTCGTGATCGCGCTGCCGCTCGGGTTCTACTCCTTCCCCCATCTCGCGCTCGTGGCCGTGCTCGAAGGCGTCTTCAGCTCGGTGTTCCAGCCCGCGGAGCACGCGGTGCTGCCGCAGGTCGTGCCCGCCTCCCAGCTTCGCGAGGCGCTCACGCGCAACGCCGCGCGCCCGTTCGCGGCTCTCCTGCTCGGCCCGGCGCTGGCCGGGTTCGCCTTCGGCGTGCACGAACTGGGGCCGTTCTCGATCGACGCCGGCCTGATGGCCGTCTCCGTCGCCGCGCTGCTGCTCCTGCGGCTGCCCCGCCGCCCGGTCCCGTCCGCGGCGGACGCCGGACGAGAGCCGGCCAGGGACGCGCTGCTGAGCGGGTTCCGCTGGCTGCTGCGGCAGCCGGTGATCAGGACGACCGCGGTGTGGATCGTCTTCGTCAACCTCGCGTTCCACGCGCTCATCGTCGTCATCCTGGTGGCGTCGGGCGAGGCCGAGGTGGCCTCCGGGGAGATCGGGCTGATGATGGCCTGTTTCGGCGTCGGCGGGCTGCTCGGGGCCGTGGTGGCCGGCCGCCTGCAGGACGCGCTGCCCGCCCCCGTGATCATCATCGGCTCGTCGTGGGCCTTCGCCGCGATCGCGGCGTCGATGGCGTTCGTGCCGGGCGGTGTGCCGCTCGGAGCGCTGCTCGGGCTGGCCGCGGTGTTCCTGCCCGTCACGAACGCCACGATCGTGAGCTACCAGTTGTCGATCGCCCCGGACGAGATGCGCGGCCGGCTGAGCGGGGTCGTCGGCCTCTGCGCCGATCTCGCGGGAACGGTCGGCCCGGTGGCCGGCGGACTGACGGTCACCCTGGCCGGGGGCGGGGCGGAGAGCCTCCTGATGTGCGCCGCGGCCCTGGGCGCCGTGGCGCTCGGAGCGACGCTCAGTCCGGCTCTCCGCCGTTTTCCTCGAATTCCGGTCAGTAGATAGTGCGGGATCGCGCGGTGAGCCGCCGGCCCCGGGACCTGCGCAGATCCCTCGCGATGTTGAGACGGCGCAACCACCTGTCGGTGCCGTCGAACCTGGGCGTGAACGCGTTCCGCCCGTGCACCATCCGGTAGTTGTCGATGAAACAGATGTCGCCGGGCCGCAGGACGATTTCGGTGAGCGCGGCGTCGAGCGCGCGGGTCACCTCATCGAGTGCCTCCTGCTCCGCACTTCCCTGAACGCCCTGCATGAAATGCGGATCGATGCGGATGTAGGGATCGTCGGGATCGCCGAACAGCACCGCGACCGCCGTCGGCGAGCGCAGTTCCTCCTCGACGATCTCCCGGCTGCTTCGCATCAGCGTGGCGGCCTTGCGGCCGAGCCCGCTCGCTTCCGCGGGCACGTGCGCGTTCTCCGCCCGGTGGGAGTGGTCGGGCAGGATCCGGAAGCGCTCCTGGCGCAGGACCTCGGCGGTGGCCTCGTCCAGCCGTATGTCGGCGACGTCGGCGACGGTTGTCGCGATCGCGTCGTGGTTGCGCATGCAGGCCAGCCCGAGGTAGTCCGTCCTCAGCGGGTGGAAGGCGTCCTCGGTGTGCCAGGTGAGCACCTCCTGCGAGCCCGAGCCGATCTGTTCGTGCTCGTGCCCCTTGATGGGCAGGATGTCGTGCATGAGATAGCCGTCCTGCTGCGTGGCCCAGCCGATGGGCTCGCCCAGCAGGGACGCCATCAGGTAGAAGGCGATGTCGTGCCGCAGCGTCGGCGACGGCACCGGCTTGTCCTTCCAGTGCGCCGGCGTGGGGCCGATCTCGGCGTCGTCGACGGGCAGCCCGGAGATCACGCAGGCGCCGTGGCGCTCGGCCGCCGTGAATCCGTTCAGCTCCGCGCGCAGCCGGCGCGGCAGCTCCTGCGCGTAGGTCTTGCCCTCGCGCTGGAACTCGGGCGACTCCACGCTCTCGTGGCGTTCGCACAGTTCCTCGACGAGTTCCCGCACGAGCGCGGTCTCGTTCTCGGTGAGCTTGATCGTGAGCACGGTCGGTCCCTTCACGGTGTGTTCATGGAAGTGATCAGGCTGGCCGGACGCATGTCGGTCCAGTTCGCCGTGACGTAGTCGAGCGCCGACTGCCGGTCGGTGGCGGCCTTGGCCACCGACCATCCCGCGGGCACCTCGGCGAACGCGGGCCACAGCGAGTGCTGGCCCTCCTCGTTGACCAGGACGTGGTAGGTGCCGTCCGGGTCCTCAAACGGGTTGGTGCTCATCGTGGATCCCCTTTTCTCGTGGTCAGTGAGCCTGGACGGGCTCACGGCGCTGCAGGAGCGCGACGCCCAGCGGCGTCAGTGTGTGGAGCACGGTGTTCCGGCTCCGTGAGGCGTTCGCCAGCCCGGCCCTGCGGAGGACCGTCGCGTGCTTGCTGGCGCCGGCCAGCGAGATGCCCAGCCGCTGGGCGAGCTCGCCGGTGGTGCAGCTCTCGGCGAGCGCCTGGAGCGCCGCCGCTCTCGTGTGCCCGACCAGGCGCCGAGCGCCTGCTCGGGCGGGGCCTCGACGCCGATGACGTCGGACACGTCGGCCCGCATGGAGTAGACGAGGGCGGGCGGTCTCTCGTCGCCCCCGTCGATCACCACACAGGACCTGCCGCGCAGGAACAGCGACGGGCTGAGCAGCAGCCCGCGCCCGCGTAGCTCGACGTGCCGTTCCTCGTCGTCGCGGATCTCCAGCAGTGGCGGCTGCCATTCCACGTTGGGGTGCAGGGTGCCGAGCAGCCCCTCGACCCCCGTCGTGATGCCGATCCTGCCGCGAACGGCCCGCTCGGCCTCGAGGCGACTCTGCACCCTGTCCCAGTACGGGACGACGGCCGCGCTGCAGAACTCGAAGACCAGTCCCGCCACCCGGGCGTCGGCGCCGCTGTCCGCGGCCCCGCGCCGGAACGTCTCCAGCAGTTCGGACAGTGCCCGGCGCTCGCGAAGCAGCGGCTCCAGGTCCGCGACGCGCGACCCGAGCCGCTGACGCACCTGCTTGCGCCAGCCGTCGAAGAACGCCCCGTTGCGCCGGAACAGGTCCAGCGCGAACACGCCCTCCGTCACCAGGCCGAGTCCCGCACTCATGCGAATTCGGCCCATATCCTGGACCGTGAAGTGAATCCTCAGCACACTTCATTAATTAGGGACGTGCGCTATCCCGGGACTACCGCACCCCTACCCGAGTGCTCGCGCGCGGGAGACGAGGGCCTATTCACCCCGCTCCGCGGACGCCGTCTCACCCGGCGCCGCCGGCGCGGCCTGGGCGAGCAGCCCGTCGACGAGGGCCCGCAGTCCCTGGGGGTAGGTGTCCTGTGCGGCCAGCGTCCGCCAGCGGTCGCCGATGGCGACCAGGCGTGGCATCCGCGACGTGTCGAGGCCGCTGAAGAGGGGGTCGCCGTCCGTGGGTCGCCCGGCGTCCGCCGGTTGCCGAGCGGAGTGGGCGCGAACGAGGATCTCGCCGACGGTGTAGTACCAGATGTGGCGGAAGACGTGCACGGCCTGTTCGGGCGTGCATCCGTGGTCGATGGCTCCGGCCACGATGGTTTCGACCATCCACACTGATTCGCCCAGCCGGCCGACGAACCCGTCGGCGTGAGGACCTCCGCGGCCCACGGCCAGGCCGCGAGGGCGTCGTGGATCAGGGTGGCGGTCGCGACGATGCGGTCCCGCGGTTCGCCGGGCAGGTCGGGCTGCGGGACCTGGTCCGCGTACTCGGTGATCAGCAGAAGCAGCAGGTCCTCTTTGTCCCGTACATGGTGATACAGGGTCATCGTCCCGATACCGAGCTCCACGGCCAGTCGGCGAATGCTCAGCTTCTCCCAGCCGTCCCGGTCGATGAGTCGGCGGGCCGCCTCCAGGATCTCCGCCCGGGAGGTCACCGGTGGACGACCGGTGCGGCCGTGCGAGGCATTGCGTCGGGACACCGTCCCATCATTCCGTCCGGCCACTCCCCTCCGCCAACCGGGGCTTCGGCCGTCGACACCGAACCGGTTCCGAGGTACTTTCGGTACGTGTACGAAAATGCTCACGAGAACCGGCCAGAGGATGGGGGAACGGTGACGGACACGAAATCGGCGAGCGGACAACCGGTCGTCCACACGGCCGCTCGGCCAGGGCTCACCCTTGCCGCGGTGGCGTGGTGCAGTTCATGGTGTCGGTGGACCTGTCGGTCGTGAACCTCGGACTCCCGCGGATCGCCGCCGGCCTCGGCTTCGGCGTGATCGGCCTGACCTGGGTGATCCACGCCTACGCCCTCACATTCGGCGGGCTGCTCCTCCTGGGCGGCAAGATCGCCGACCGCTACGGGCACAAGCGGGTGCTGCTGCTCGGGCTCGCCGTCTTCGGCCTCGCCTCCCTCGCCGGCGGCTTCGCGCAGGAGCCCGGCCAGTTGGTGGCCGGCCGCGCCCTGCAGGGCATCGGGGCCGCCGCGCTGTCTCCGGCCGCGCTGGCGCTGCTGACCGTCACCTTCCCCTCCGGCAAGGCCCGCGTCCGGGCCTACGGGATATGGAGCGCGGTGAACGCCGCAGGCGGCGCCCTCGGCGTCCTGATCGGCGGTGTGCTGACCGAGTACGCGGGCTGGCGCTGGGTGATGTTCGTCAGCGTCCCGATGGCCGCCGTCGCGCTGGCCCTGGCCTGGCGGGGTGTCGCCTCCGCTCCGCCCACGGCTCCCGGCGGCCGCCCGGACGTGCCGGGCGCCGTCCTGGCCACTGCGGGGATGTCCCTGCTCGTGTTCGGCGTCGTCCGCACCGACCAGTACGCGTGGACCTCGCCGGTCACCCTGGCGACCCTGACGATCGCCGCCGCGCTGCTGGCCGCGTTCGTCCACGTCGAGCGGACCACCGGCCGCGATCCGCTGATCCGGCTCGGCCTGCTGGCCAACCGCTCGGTCGCCGGCGCCAACTCCTACAACCTTCTCCTCGGCGCTGCCATGGCGTCGTCGTTCTACTTCGCGTCCCTCTACCTCCAGCAGGTGCTCCATGCCAGTCCGACCGTGGCCGGGATCGAGTTGCTGCCCTTCGCGATCGGTGTGATCGCCGGCGCCGCCGTCGCCGTCAAACTCGGCTACCGTCTCCCGCTCCGCACCATGCTGGTCATCGGCGGGCTGGTGACCGCGACCGGGTTCGCCTGGTTCGGCCTGATCAGCGCCGACGGCTCCTTCCTCGCCGACGTCCTGGGTCCGTCGCTCGTCACCAGCGTCGGTTTCGGGCTCTGCCTCGGACCGGTCGTCTCAGCCGCCACCGTCGGTGTCGCGCCGAGCGAGACGGGCACCGCCTCAGGCTGGCTCGCCAGTTCACGCCAGATCGGCGCCTCACTCGGGCTGGCCGCTCTCGGCACGGCCGCCCATGCGCGCACCGGCGAGACCACCACGATGGAGGGTCTCACCGAGGGGTACGCGCTCGGCATGACACTCGGCGCGGTGCTCCTGGTCGGCGCCGTCCTCATCGCCTTCACCGTCCTGCCGCGTACGAGCGCGGCCTCGCCGGCGGAGCACGGCAGCCGTGACCTGGTCCCCGAACCGGAATAGCCGGCCGTGCGACGAGTGAGGCGTTCACCGGCCCCGCTTTCCTGACGGCGGTCATGGCAACCTCGAGGACCCGCGCGGTTTCGGTCAGCGATTCACCGTGACGACCCGGAAGGGACCGGAGACGGGGCTCGGCCGAACATGTGCGATCGCAACCAATGCGCCTCAATGATGTGGCAGGAATCCAGGGACCGGCGTAAAGGGATTGTCGGCACGGGGAAATGGCCCGACAACGCCTCCGATCGCATTTGTTTTCTGTTGCGGAAAGCGGTTGTTTGCGCATTGCTGGGTGACGGAGCCTTTTGTTACCTCTAGCGTGAGAATCAGGGTCTGGATCCAAGGTTCGATGGATCGATTCGCGCTCCGTGCGTCCGGGTGTTCCCCGGAACAGTCACGGAGTCGACGGAGTGATACTCATGCTCAAGGAAGCACTGGCTGCTGGCGCGATCACGGCGTCGGCCCTCATCGTCCCGGTGACGATGCAGACGCAGCCGGTCAATGCGGCCGGCAGCACCGCGCAGGTCATGCAGAATCCGACACAGCCCTGCCCCGGAGGTAGGTGCCGTGGCCGTGAGCGCCACCGGACGTACGGCCACTATGGTCGCGAGCGCGGCCGGGAACGCGGCCGATTCGAAGAACGCGGACGCGAACGCGGACGCGAGCGCGGCCGGTTCGAAGAACGCGGACGCGAACGCGGACGCGAGCGCGGCCGGTTCGAGGAACGCGGGCGCGAGCGCGGGCGCATGGAAGAGCGCGGCCGGGAACGCGGCCGATCGAAGAACGCGGGCGCGAACGCGGCCGGTCGGAGGAACGCGGGCGCATGGAAGAGCGCGGACGCGAACGCGGGCGATTCGAGCGCGAACCGCGGTAGCGGCATCAGCAGCGGGGAGAGTGAGGCAGCAACAGCAGCAAGGACCGGATAACCGCACATCGAACCTGCCGGACCCTCCTGCCCCACGAGGCCGTCGCCTCGCGGGGCTCTCCCCCTGCCGACGTGGGCGGCACGGCCCGCTCATCCGTATTTTCGGCCGTCGCCGCGAAAGCGGATTCTCAATCCCCCGCGAATGATTCAGGCCGGCGAACGGCATCGGCCTTATCGCGACGCGGTCCGAGCCGTCGGGATGCGGTAGACGGACACGTGCGAACGCGACTCGGCGGTGAACTCGGTACCGATCCAGTCCGCGCGCCTGGCCTCCAGCTCGAACCCTGCCAGCTGGGCCATGAGATCGAGCTCGGCCGGCCAGATGTACCGGTGGGGGCTGCGGAACAGCCGGGCCTGTCCGCTCTCGTCGAACCTGAAATGGTGCGACACGAGGTGTTGCCGCAGGACGTCGTAGGTGTCCAGGCCGATGTAGCCGGGTTCGCGGTGCCACACCACGGCCTCCTGGCCCGGCGGGAGCTTGCGCAGCTCGGGCACCCAGAGCTCGATCACGAAGCGTCCGCCGGGTGTCAGGTGGCGCGCGGCGTTGCGGAAGCACGCGACCTGCTCGGCCTGGGTGAGCAGGTTGGAGATCGTGTTGTAGACGAGGTAGACGAGCGCGTACTTCCCTGGGGCGGTGGCGGTCGCCATGTCGCCGACGACGACCGGGATCTTCGTTGCGTCCGCTTTCGTACGCAGCTGGTCGATCATCGGACGGGACAGCTCGATGCCGCTGACGGGCACCCCGCGCTCGGCGAGCGGGACGGCCACACGGCCGGTTCCGATGGCGAACTCGAGCGCCCGCCCGTCACCCGCGAGCTCGGCGAGGCGATCGACGGCCGGCACGAGGACCTCAGGCGCGAACATTCCGGTGCCCGGCGTGTCGTAGCGCTGGGCGGCGTCGGCGTTCCAGATCTCCTCCTGCCGCATGCTCCCCACGATCGCCATCGCCGTACTGCGCTGTCCAACGGTTTTCCGTCCGGCCGGCGTCTTGTGCCGCGCGGCCCGGCGCTCCGGGTCATCCGATGGGCAGGGTGGGCGGGGCCTTGAACTCCAGCCACCGGCTGGTGCGCAGCGCGGCGACCGTGTGCGGCGCGCCCCGGGGGTGCAGCAGGGTCTGTCCCGGCAGCAGCTCGCACTCCTGCCCGTTCACGGTGCCCGCCAGATGGCCGGACAGCAGGTAGATGAAGCTGTCGTGATCGTGGAAGTGTTCCGGCGAACTCACCCCCTCCGGATACTCGATCTCCAGCAGCAGCCCGCGCTCGGTGCGCAGCGGCAGCCGGAACAGGGCGTGCCCGCCCAGCAGGGGCAGCCCTTCGACGGAGGTCATCGTCCGCCACGGGCGCCCGTCGTCGTCGCTCATCGTTTCCTCTCGAATCGGTGTCTCGCACCGGTCGTCTACCGGGTCACAGCGGCGCCGGCAGGACCTCGACGTCGTACGCGCGGCGCCTCAGGCGGCCTGCCGGTCGCGGCCCGCGAAGTATCCGGCCGCGATCTGCGGCACCATGAGGCACACCACGAAGGCCAGCGGCCCCCGCCAGCCGCCAGTGTGCTGGTAGAGCGCTCCGACCAGGATGGGACCGGGAACCGACAGCAGGTAGCCGACGCTCTGCGCGAAGGCGGACAGCCGGATCACCGTCGCGCCGTCCCGGCCGCGCATCCCGATCATCGTGAGCGCCAGCGGGAAGGAGCAGTTGGCGACGCCGAGCAGCACCGCCCACAGCCAGGGCGCGGCGGCGGGAGCCGCCCACAGTCCCGCGTACCCGGCGAGCCCGAACACTCCGAGCAGCACGGCCATGCCGCTCTGGTTCCGCAGCCGCCCGGCGACGGCGGCCAGCACGAAGGACAGCGGCACCCCGAGCACCGAGGTGACGGCGAACAGCAGGCCAGCGGTCTCTGCGGACAGCCCGGCGTCGCGGAAGACCTGGGGCAGCCAGCCCATGATGACGTACGCGGAGGTGGCCTGCAGGCCGAAGAAGACCGCGAGCGCCCAGGCCGTGGGGCTGCGGGCGACCGTACGTGCGTCCCGGCCCCGTGGCGGCGTCCCGCCCGCCCTGCCTGCCGC
>NZ_MWJN01000140.1:0-19756 GCF_002027145.1 Microbispora sp. GKU 823
GGGCGCGGACCGCGGGGGCGGCCGAGAAGAACTGGCGCAGCGGGGGCGTGCCGGCCGCGGGGCCTGCGTGGCCCAGCAGCGCGGCCGCCCCGGCCGACCAGCGGCGCGACGGCGGCCAGCCGCTCGTCCGTGAGCGCCCCGGATTCCAGCGCCCACAGGTAGCCGTAGGTCACCCCGCCCGTGCCGCAGCGGCACGCACACGCGGCCGAGCAGGCCGGGCAGCCCGGGGATGCGCACCGGGCCCGTCGCGGTGGCGATGCCGTACGCCTCGAAGTGGGCGCGCACCTCGTCGGACGCGTGCCTGCGCAGGATCGACTCCTGCCGCACGCGGTCGATGTCCCCGCTCTGCGCGCCGTACGCCAGCAGGTTGAACGAGCGGTCCTCCAGCGTCACGGAGGCGTCGAGCAGCCGGGAGATCTCATCGACGATGTCTTGCATGCTGACATTCTTGTGCATTTGTCGAAAAATGCTGTGGCGGATGTCCGTGGAACTTCCGTGACGTGCGGATTTAGCCTGAGTCCATGCTCGGTTCCCTGCTTCTCGCGGGCTCACGCAGCCCGCTCGCCCGCCGGGCCGTGTCGGGGCTCCCGCTCACGCGCAAGGTCGTCGACCGCTTCGTGGCCGGGGAGTCCACCGCGGACGTCGTCGCCGCGACGCGCCGCCTGACCGGCTCGGGGCTGTCCGTCACGATCGATCATCTGGGCGAGGAGGTCCGGGACCCCGGGACCGCCGTCGCCGCCGCCAAGGCGTACGTCTCGCTGCTCGAGGAGTTGCGGCCGCTCGGCCTCGGCGCCCGGGCCGAGGTGTCGGTCAAGCTGTCGGCGGTCGGCCAGGCCCTCGACCCGGGCATGGCCCTGGAGAACGCGCGGCAGATCTGCGCGGCGGCGCGGGAGTGCGGCTCCACCGTCACGCTGGACATGGAGGACCACACCACCGTCGACGCGACGCTCGGCGTGCTGCGCGCGCTGCGGGAGGACTTCCCGGAGACGGGCGTGGCGATCCAGGCCTACCTGTTCCGCAGCGAGGCCGACTGCCGCGACCTCGCGGGGTCTCGGGTGCGGCTGGTCAAGGGCGCCTACGCCGAGCCCGCCTCGGTGGCCTGGCAGAACAAGGCCGAGGTCGACCGCGCGTACGTGCGGTGCCTGCGGGCGCTCATGAACGGCACGGGCTATCCCATGGTGGCCACGCACGACGACCGGCTGATCGCGATCGCCGAGTCGCTCGCGGTGAGCGCCGGGCGCGGCCCGGACGACTACGAGTTCCAGATGCTCTACGGCATCCGGGCCGACAGGCAGGCGGCGCTGGCCGCGGCCGGGTCACGGGTGCGGGTCTACGTCCCCTACGGCGACGACTGGTACGGCTACTTCATGCGCCGCCTCGCCGAGCGCCCGGCCAACGTCGCCTTCTTCCTTCGCGCTCTGAGGGGTAAATGATGGATGCGATCACCGACGTCCCGGTGCCGGCGAACGAGCCGGTGCACGCGTACGGACCGGGCAGCGCCGAGCGCGCGGCCCTGGAGACCCGGATCAAGGAGCTGTCGGGGGCGTCCCTCGACCTGACGATGACGATCGGCGGCGAGCGGCGCATGGCCGGCGGCGCCCCGATCGACGTCGTGCAGCCGCACAACCACGCCGCCGTGCTGGGCCGTACGGCCGACGCCACCCGGCCGACGTCCGGGCGGCGGTCGACGCCGCGCTGGAGGCCGCGCCGCGCTGGCGGGCCCTGCCGTTCGAGGAGCGCGCCGCCGTGTTCCTCAGGGCCGCCGAGTTGCTCAGCGGCCCGTGGCGGGCCACGCTCAACGCGGCCACCATCCTCGGCCAGTCGAAGTCGGCGCAGCAGGCCGAGATCGACGCCGCGTGCGAGCTGATCGACTTCTTCCGGTTCAACGTCGCCTACGCCCGGCGGCTCCTCGCCGAGCAGCCGCAGTCGTCGCCCGGCGTGTGGAACCGCATGGAGTATCGCCCGCTGGAGGGCTTCGTCCTGGCGATCACACCGTTCAACTTCACCTCCATCGCGGCCAACCTGCCGGCGTCGGCCGCGCTGATGGGCAACGTCGTGGTGTGGAAGCCGTCGCCGACGCAGCAGTTCGCGGCGCACTTCACCATGCGGCTGCTGGAGGCGGCCGGGCTGCCGCCCGGTGTCATCAACATGGTCACGGGCAACGGCGCGGCCGTGTCCGAGGTCGCGCTGCCGCATCCCGAGCTGGCCGGGATCCACTTCACCGGCTCGACGGCCACGTTCCAGCACCTGTGGCGCGCCGTCGGGGAGAACATCGCGGGCTACCGGGGCTACCCGCGGCTCGTCGGCGAGACCGGCGGCAAGGACTTCATCCTGGCCCACCCGTCCGCCGAGGCCGGTGTGCTGTCGACCGCGCTGCTGCGGGGCGCGTTCGAGTACCAGGGCCAGAAGTGCTCGGCGGCCTCCCGGGCGTACGTGCCGCGCTCGCTGTGGACCCGGATGCGCGACGACTTCGTCTCGGCGGCCGAGTCGCTCACCGTGGGCGACGTGTCGGGCGACCTGTCGACGTTCATGGGCGCGATGATCGACGCGCGGGCCTTCGCCAAGCACAGGGAGGCGATCGACCGGGCGCGGTCGGCGGACTCGATCGAGGTGCTCACCGGCTCCTACGACGACTCGGCCGGCTACTTCGTGCGGCCGACCGTGCTGGAGTGCGCCGACCCCGCGGACGAGGTCTTCGTGAAGGAGTACTTCGGCCCGATCCTCGCCGTCCACGTCTACGACGACTCCGCGTACGACACCGTGCTGGACCAGATGGAGAGCGTCGCGCCGTACGCGCTGACCGGGTCGGTCATCGCGCGGGACCGGTACGCGATCGACGACGCCACCGAGCGGCTGCGCTTCGCGGCGGGCAACTTCTACGTCAACGACAAGCCCACCGGCGCGGTCGTCGGGCAGCAGCCCTTCGGCGGGGCCCGCGCCTCGGGCACCAACGACAAGGCCGGCTCGATCTTCAACCTGATCCGCTGGGTCAACGCCCGCACGATCAAGGAGACCTTCGTGCCCCCGGTCGTGAGCGGGCCGTACAAGGGGGACGTGCCGCAGGGCGGCTGGCAGCAGCCCGACCTCGGCGACCTCGGCTACTGACGGATCGCGATGCCCTCGGAACCCGATGCGGGATCCCGAGGGCATCGCCGTCCCTCCCCGCTCACCTCAGCTCCACATCGCGGTTAGCCGATTTACTGGCCGGTATTTCGGCTACCCGACTACCATGGACCAATGGAGATAATCCCGATCAGCGAGGCCAAGGACCGGCTGACCGAGTTGGCCGATCGGGCCGCCCGTGAGCATGATCACTTCACTCTCACGCGAAACGGCCGCCCGCACGCGATGATCGTGTCAGTGGCGGAGTGGGAATCCCTGCAGGAGACTCTCGAAATCCTCGCCGACCCCGAGATGCGCGCCGATCTCGTCGAGGCCGCTGCCGCCGAGGCAAGGGGCGACGTGACGTCAGAGGAAGAGATGGCCGCCATCATGGCCGCTCGTCTCGGCAAGGCGAGTGCGTGAGCGACCGATACAGCGTCCTCCTCGCTCCGCTGGCGCGCCGCGCCCTCAGCGGCGGCTCCCTGAGGAGGTGGCCGCCGCCGCGTGGGAGCTCATCACCGGTGCGGTAGCCCGCGAACCGTGGCGGGTGGGCAAGCCCCTCCAGGAACCGTACGAGGGGCTGTACGTCGCCCGGCGCGGAACCTACCGGGTGGTCTACCGCATCGACGAGGACAAGCGCACCGTGACGATTCAGACGATCAAGCACCGCCGGGACGCCTACCGGTTCTGAGCGCGTTTCAAGCCTCGGCGGGGACGGCCATCTCGCCGAGGAGGGACCAGTCGTCCTGCGGAACCGTGACGTTGACGATCCTCGGGGTCTCGGCGAGGTGGGACGGCGGCATCCACCGGGCCGTACAGGGGGGACGTGCCGCAGGGCGGCTGGCAGCAGCCCGACCTCGGCGACCTCGGCTACTGACGGATCGCCATGCCCTCGGAACCAGGATTCCGAGAGCATCGTCGCGTCGCGAGGCGGGACCGGCGTGCGGACAGTGCCCAGACGGCGAGGGCCAGGAGGCTGAAGGCCGCGCCGAGCAGGCAGACGGCGCCCCAGCCCGCGACGCTGTACACGGCGGTGGAGGCCAGCGCCCCGGCGGCGCTCCCGGCCGAGTAGAAGATCATGTAGCCGCCGATGACCCGGCTGCCCGCGTCGGGACGGTAGGCGTAGATCATGCTCTGGCTGGTGACGTGGACGGCCTGCACCGCCAGGTCGAGCAGGACGCGCCGAGCGCGAGAGCCCACAGGGACCGCTGGGTGAGGGCCAGGGGGATCCAGGAGATCGCGAGCAGGAGCAGGGCCTCCCCCGGTGGTCCGCTCGCCGAGGCCGCGATCGTGCCAGACGCCCGGCCGGCGAGGCGACCGCGGCACCGGCGGCACCGGCGAGGCCGAAGGCGCCGATGGCGGTGTGCGTCAGGGACAGCGGCGGAGCGCTGAGCGGCAGGGCCACGCAACTCCACAGCGTGCTGAAGGACGCGAAGACGAGCAGGGCGAGCACGCCCCGGATACGCAGGAGGGGTTCCCTGGCGAACAGCGCCACGGTGGAACGCAGCAGCCGGCGATACGGCATGCGGGGCGGACTCACGGGCCGGCGAGGCAGGACACGCCGCAGGGCGAGGGTGAGGAGCAGCATCGCCACGGCCGAGGCGAGGTAGACGGCGCGCCAGCCGGCCAGGTCGGCCAGCAGCCCGGAGACGGTGCGGGCGAGCAGGATCCCGAGCACGACGCCACTCGTGACCTGGCCCACCACCCGACCTCGGCGGGCCGGCGTGCTCAGCGCGGCGGCGTAGGCGACCAGCGACTGGGTGACGACGGCCAGGAAGCCGACCGCGGCGGCGGCGGCGAACAGCACGGGCGCGTGCGGGGCGGCGCCCAGGGCCGCGAGCGCCGCGGCCAGCAGCAGCGACTGCCTGGTCACCAGCTTTCCGCGATCGAGGACGTCGCCGAGAGGCACCAGGAGGAACAGGCCCAGCCCGTAGCCGAGTTGGGTCGCCGTGACCATCGCGCCGGCCGCCGCCTGCCCGATCCCGAAGTCCTGGGCGAGGGTGGCCAGCAGCGGCTGCGCGAAGTAGACGTTCGCCACGGCAGTACCGGCGGCCAGGGCGAACAGCGGGGTGGTTCCGCGCCGTACGGGGCCCGCGTCCCCCGTGTGCGTCTTGCGTCCGTCCGTGGTCCGGCACGTGGCCATCAGCCCTCCTGGTTTCAACTTGCTACCACGGCGAGACTAGGGACCTTTGGTAGCATGTTGCAACCGGCAGGGGCGCGAGAAAGAGGGACGAGCGTGGTGAGACGGACTCGTTTCGACGACAGCGACTGCCCCGTGGCGCGTTCGGTGGACGCCATCGGGGACTGGTGGTCGCTGCTGATCGTGCGCGACGCCTTCGACGGGCATCGCCGCTTCGGGGAGTTCCAACGGAGTCTCGGCGTCGCGAAGAACATCCTCGCCGCACGGCTGCGCGCCCTCGTCTCCGGCGGCGTCTTCGAGGTCGTGCCGGCCTCCGACGGAAGCGCCTACCAGGAGTACGTCCTGACCCCCAAGGGCCGGGGGCTCTTCCCGGTGATCGTCGCCCTCCGGCAGTGGGGTGAGGACCACTTCTTCGACGAGGACGAGCCGCATTCCCGACTGGTGGACCGCCTGTCCGCCCGGCCCCTGGCTCCCCTGCGGATCCAGGCCGCCGACGGGCGTCCCGTCGCCCCCGAGGACACCGTCGTCGTCAAGGTCCCCCACGATCACTGACGCTGCGACGCCTGCCGGCCGCCCGTTCGCCCGATGTGGCGGTGTCGATGACGAACCGTTGACGCGCTCCCCGGGCTGAAGGCCGGGGATTCAGCCCGTGCTGCGTTATGCGGCACCTCTGCGGCTTCCTGCTTCCTGGCGCTGTGCCAGGCCGGGGCCTGGTCTTACCTGCGCGTCGGCCGCGACTCCTACGACAAGGACCTCGCCGAATCGGCGAGCTGTCCACCCGCAGCGACGACTTCCGCACCAGCTGGGCCCGCCACGACGTCCGCCAGCACCACATCGGCACCAAGCCCTTCCATCACCCCGTCTGCCGGCGACCTCCATCTCACCTACGAATCCCTCGACCTGACCGCCGACAACCTGACCCTGGTCGCCTACGGCACCGAGCCCGGCAGCGATTCCGAAGACAGACTCCGCCTTCTCGCCAGTTGGGCCGGCACACTCGACGCCGCCCCCGGCCACGACGACCGCAGCCGGTCCCGGCCCGCCCCTCCTGCCTCGCGGTCGCGGCCCCTGGATGCCTTCTGAGTTCGTTTCAGTCCTCGGCGGGGACGGCCATCTCGCCGAGGAGGGACCAGTCGTCCTGCGGAACCGTGACGTTGACGATCCTCGGGGTCTCGGCGAGGTGGGGCGGCAGCGTCCGCCGAGCCGTCTGGAAGTGCTCCGATCCCACGTGCGCCGCCCCGGCCTCGTCGTCCCGGAACGCCTCGACGAGGACGTACTCGGCCGGGTCGTCGAGGCTGCGCGACCAGTCGAACCACAGGCAGCCCGGCTCGGCGCGGGTCGCCTCGGTGAACTCACGGGTGATCTCCGGCCACTGGTCGGCGTACCGCGGCAGCACCCGGAACTTCGCGGTGATGAAAATCATCTGGCGTCTCCTCACGTGACGGAGGGCAGGACGACGTCCTCCAGGACCGCCCTGGGCGCCGTGTCCTGACCCGGCCCGTTGTAGTCGCCGCCGGTGACGGCCACGACGAGGCCGAGATCGGGCAGCAGGAACAGCCGCTGGCCGCCGTTGCCCATGGCCGACGCCCGGCCGTCCGGTCCCGCGTACCACATGTACCCGTAGGAGACGCCCTCCCAGGCGGGCACACGCGGGCGCAGCATCTCCTCTGTCCAGCCGGGGGCGACCTCCCGGTCGAGCACCGCCTGCCCGATCCGGGCGAGGCCGCGCGGCGTCAGGCGCAGGCCGGAGGCCGCCAGAGCGCTCCCGTCTGAACCGGTCGACCACTCGAAGGCCCCGGCGCCGAGCGGCTCGAACAGCGCGGTGCGGGCGAACTCCTGAAGGCGCAGGCCCGTGCCCCTCTCCACGATCGCGCCGACGAGAGCCGCGGCGCCGCCGCTGTAGCGCCACCGCTCGCCCGGCTCCTCCACGAAGGGGCGCTCCAGCACGTAGCGGCAGCGGTCGGGCGCCAGCTCCATCGCGATCTCGCTGTTCGCCGGGCTGGTGTAGGGGGCGCTCTCGTCCCACTCCAGGCCCATCGTCATCGTCAGCGCGTGGCCGATCGTCAGCCCGGCCCTGCGGGGGTCGGCCGCCAGGTCGGCGTACTCGGGAAAGACCGTCAGGATCGGCTCCCCTGGGCCCGGCACCAGACCGGACTCCAGCGCCATGCCGTACAGCAGCGCCACCAGGCTCTTGGTCACCGAGCGCACGTCGTGCAGCGTGTCCGGCCCGAAGTCCACGTGGCCGAGCGGGGTGTTCAGCAGGTGGTCCTCGCCGCCGCCGTACCACTCCAGGACGACGCGGCCGTGCCGGGCCACCACGACGCCGTGCAGGGCCGGGGCCCCGCCCCGCCGTACGAGGTCGTCCAGCCGGTGGGACAGGTCCGGCGCGAACCCGGCCTTCTCCGGGGAGATCAGCCGCATGCGTTTCCTCCGCGTTCTCCGGGATTCCTCGTCCCGAGGCTCGCATAATTTTCGGGCGGTAAACAACCGAAAGAGGGGGTACCCCGCCTCGAAAGACGCCTCCGAGCGAGCCGAGGTCGACATGCGCAGGATCCTGGCGGCTCTATGCATCGCGGCCGCGGCCGTCACCGCCTGCGGCGACATCAAGCAGGACTACTACACCCAGACGATGCCGCAGAACGAGGGGGCGAACGTCAACCTGCCCGGTCTGCTGCTCCGCAACGCCTTCGTCATCGGCTCGCAGCAGCCCGCCCCGCCGGGGACCGACATGCCGATGTACATGATGCTGCTCAACGAGAGCGGCCGCACCGACCGTCTGGTGTCGGTGGACACCGGGGGCCTGTTCCGGGAGGCGCGCCTGCCGGCCGGCGGCCTGGAGATCCCCGGCGGCAGGTACGTCGGCGGGACGGCCCTCCCCCAGGTGCTGCTCTCCGGCCTCACCCGCCCGCTGGGCAGCGGTGGCACGATCCCCGTGACGTTCCGGTTCCAGAACGCGGGAACGGTCCGGATCGACGTCCCCGTCCTGCCGCCCGGAGCGTGGAGGAGCACCTACTCCCCCTGGCCGGGCGCGTCGCCCGGCCCGTCGCCCAGTTTTTCGCCGAGCCTGTCACCTTCGCCGAGCCCGTCACCGGCTGTGAGCTGACCCGTCCCGGATCTCGGGGTTCGCGGCGATGATCTCCTCGGCGACCGCGCGCAGGCGGGGCAGGTACGCGGACACCTCGCTCGCCCTGCGCCGCAGGTCGTCCGGCGACCCGGCGCCGAGGTCGGCCGCCAGGTCCGCGAACCCGCCGAGATGGCCGGTCTCCTCCGGCGCGTCCGCGGCGAGGATCTTCAGGCACCGGGCGTACGTCGCGGCGATCCAGAAGACGGCCTCGCGGTGCAGTCCTCGCGCGACGAGGTCGCGGCTGCCGTCGACGGCCACCGGCCGGGCCGCCTCGGTGACGTCGGCGGAGAAGGGGAACGGCGTGCGGGCCACGGCCGCCGCCGCGTCGAAGGCTCTCGTCATCGTGGCGAGGTGGGCGGTGACCCGCTCGGCGGTCATGTGCGCGCAGCCGAGCAGGCCGAGCAACTCCTCGTAGACGTCCATCCGGCCGTACGCCCGCAGGAGTTCGCGGACCGCCGGGTAGCGCAGCCGTACGGTGGGGTTGCGCAGCCCGGCGGCGAGGAGCACGTGGGTCGTGATGCCGGCCGGGAACAGCCAGGCGGTGACCTGGTCGTGGAACGGTTTGCCGGAATCGAGCGCCGCGAGCCCGCCGGTGATGCGGCGCTCGGCGTCCTCGCACCGCAGGCGGACCCAGCGCCGTTCGGCGAAGCCCGCCGCGACGGCGGCCTGGAGCCGGGCCAGCCGCCCGGTGGGGTCGGCGATCACGGTGTCGGTGCGGAAGGCACCGGCCAGGTGGCAGGAGGCCAGCACGTCGCGCGCAGAGCCGAGCCCGTCCCAGGACACGTACGTGACCTCGACGAGCACGCCCTCCCAGGGGACCTTGCCGAGCTTGGGCGGCGCGACGGGGCCGGTGACCACCACCGCCACGTCGACGTCCGACGTGGGCGGCAGCACCGCGTCGGGATCGGCCCAGGCCGCCGATCCGGTCAGGAAGGCTCCGGCGAAGTCCGCGGCGGAGGCGGCCTCACGGGCGACCCATCGGGCCGCGGCGGCCCGCGCGTCCCGGACCCGTGGCCCTTCCGATCCCATGGTTCACAGTGAACCATGGGATCGGAAGTCGGCCCCGGGACCCACGTGCGTGCCGGTCGGCGCCCGTTCCGGCGCCGCGCCGGTCGCGGGAACGGGGAGCACGACCTCCACCGTGGTGCCCGCCCCCGGTTCGCCGGTGACGAGGCAGATCCCGCCCAGCTCCGCCGTACGCTCGCGCATGGAGGTCAGGCCGACGCCCGAGCGGCGTTCCGGCGGCAGACCCACGCCGTCGTCGGCGATCAGCAGGCGCAGCGCCGCGGGCTCGCGGCGCAACTCGACCCGGACGCGGGTGGCGCGCGCGTGGCGCCGGACGTTGGTCAGCGCCTCCTGCACGATCCGGTAGACGGCCACCTCGACGGCGGCGGGCAGGTCGGCCAGATCGCCCTCGGTGCTCACCGCCGTGGCGGGGCCTTCGGGATCGCCCGGCCCGGCCAGCGCCCGTACGGCGGCGGCCAGGCCCAGGTCGTCCAGCGCGGGCGGGCGCAGGCCGTACACGAGTTGCCGAAGGTCGCCCGTGACCGCGTCCATGCCGGAACGCAACGCGCGCAGCAGCCCGTCCGCCGCCTTCGGGGAGGTCTTCAGGCTGACGCGGGCCATGTTGACGGTCATGGCCATCTCGCCGAGCGTCTGGCCCAGGCCGTCGTGCAGGTCGCGGCGCAGCCGCCGCCGCTCCTCCTCCCGTGCGGCCAGGATGCGCTCCCGGGAGCGCTGCAGGTCGGCCGCCATCCGCACCGCGTGGGCCACGTCGGCCGCGTACGGGACCAGCGTGTCCAGCACCCGTTCGTCGTGCGCGGCGGGGAAGCGCCGAGGGGCGGGCGGGCCGACCAGCAGCCGCCCCACGCGCTCGCCGTGCCAGATCAACGGCACCTCACGCGGGGAGTCGCCGACCTGCCCGCTGACCGTGCTCACGACCTGGTGCCCCGGCTCGCCGCCGGTCACCTCCACCGCGATCCCCTGCACCGCCAGGCCCTCCCGCAGCACGCCGATCACCGGCGCCAGCGCCTGCGCGGGGCCACCCCGGCGCACCTCCCGGACCAGCCGCTCGGCGAGCACGCGCGGGTCGCCCACCGGGCCGTAGAGCAGGCGGTCGACGGCACGTTGCAGCATCCGGCGCAACGGCTGGAAGAACGCGCCCGTCAGCAGGGCGGAGACGAGCCCGGCGACCTGGTCGTACCCGGACACCACCAGGCTCGACAGCGCGGCCACCCCGAAGTAGACCCCGCCGACCACGGCCAGCAGCCCCGCGGCGACGAAGGTCCGGCTGACGACGGTGTCGATGCCGTACAGCCGGTAGCGCATCACCGAGAACACCATCAGGACGGGGATGAGCGCCGCCCAGACGACCGACAGCCAGTACAGCTCGGGCACGAAGATTCCCGCGATCATGAACACGATGTATCCGGCGAACGCGAACAGCGGCCAGCCGATCTGCCGCCTGCCCACCGGGTCGGCCCTGCGGAAGCGCAGCAGCAGCGACAGCGCCGTCAGCGACACCGTCAGCATGATCAGAGTCCAGAGCACCACCCCCGCCGCCGGCATGTACGGCGCCAGGGCGGGGATCGGCAGCGGACTGGGGATGACGGCGGGTAGCGGGTAGCCCTCGACCGGCGGATCGGGACGCACGAGCTGGAGGGTCATCTGGGTCCCGAGGGACGCCGCGGCGAGCACCACCACCACCCGCCAGCGTGGCGAGAGAAGCCTGCCGTCCGGGGTGTACAACGGGAGCAGGATCTCCAGCAGGAACCCGTTCACCGCCCAGCCGACATACGCCGCGAACCTCAGGATCCCCGCCGACGCGAGATCCCCGCCCGCCGCGGACGCCAGCGTCGCCGCCTGGAAGAAGTCGTAGACTCCGCCGGCGAGCCCGCCCACGCACATGAGCCACGCCAGCCTGAGCCGGGGCCGGTACGCGAGGAGGAACGCGCCGACCGCCGGGAAGGTCATCCCCGCCGCCGACTGCGTCGTGACCATATCCGGCAGCCGCCACTCCGCCGGAAGCCCCGCGGAGATCAGCATCGCCACGACCACGAGCGCCGCGGACACCACGGCCATGACGACGGCGGCCGCCCGGGCTGCCCACGCCATCCCGCCCCCCGCTTTCCGGCTCCGTTCCGGCCTGCCCCCAGGGTGCCTGCGGAACGGCGCAAAAGCCGCGATTTCCCCGCCATCGTGGCGGTGCCGTTACCAACCGGAAAACGCGCGGCCGGGCGGCCACTGGGGCGCCGGCCGGGAACGGAGGCGATCAGCTGTTGAACAGGTCACGGATGCCGGACATCGCCTCGACGTTGCTCAGGATCGACAGGTGGTCGACGCAGGCGAGGGTGTGGTTGTCCGCCCCGGACAGCCGGGTGCTGGTGTAGGGGATGATGATGCCGTCGCAGGGCGACACCCAGGTGCCGTACTTCGCCGATCCGGGTGTCTCGTCGCCGCTCAGCGAGGTGATGTACGCCGAGCCGGGCAGCATCTCGATGCACGAGACGTAGATGGTGCAGGCACTGGCGTAGGTCGTGCCGTGGTTGGCGCCGGCCAGCGAGGCGACGTGGTCGACGTTGGCCGCTCCGCCCAGCTTCTGGAGGTAATACCGCGTCACCAGGCCACCCATCGAGTGGTTGACGATGTCGACCTTGGACGCGCCCGTGCTGGCCTTGATCTGGTTGACGAAGGCGGCCAGGCCCTGGGCGCTGATGATGTTCGACCCGGCCCAGTTGTAGTTGTAGCCGTACAGCCGGCCGGCGGACCAGCCGTTGGCGACCAGGTACGCCTGCAGGGTGGCGAAGTTGGTGCTGTTGCCCGTGTAGCCGTGGACGAAGACGACGGGGTTGTGCGTGGCCGCCTGCGCGGGGGCGGCGGGGGCGAAGAAGCCGAGCAGGGCCAGGATGCCGATGAGGGGGCCGACGATCCTACGCATGAGATCTCCTTGCCGTGGGGGATGACAGGAGTCTCGCGATCGGGACCGGTCACGGCATCGGGGAAATCACCAGTCGCCGTCCCCCGTCTCGGCCGGGGCGGGAAGTCAGGCGGGGATCCTGGCGCGCAAGCGCCCGTCGCGGTGAGTCCGGGGCCGGATTCCCGGCGGCCGTGTACGTCGCGAGGCCGGGGGTAGGCGTGGAAGTCCCGACCTCGCGCGGCCCGCCCCCGGCCGCGCGTACGGAACACGAAAGAAGGGAGAAGGCATGACGACCGCTCGCGAGATCATGACCCCCCGGGCCGAGTGCGTGAACGCGGACGAGACCGTCCTCGACGCCGCGCAGAAGATGGCGCGCCTCGGCGTGGGCTCGCTGCCGATCTGCGGCACCGACGACCGGCTCAAGGGCGTGCTGACCGACCGCGACATCGTCGTGAAGGTGCTGGCCCAGGGCAAGGACCCCAAGTCGTGCCAGGCCGGTGAGCTCGCCCAGGGCGAGGCCGTCACGATCGGCGCCGACGACGACGCGGCCGAGATCCTGAGCACGATGGCCACGCACAAGGTCCGCCGCCTGCCCGTCATCGACGGCCACAAGCTGGTGGGCATCGTCGCGCTGGCCGACGTGGCCCGCGCCCTGCCCGATCGTCCGGTGGGCGACCTGGTCGACGCCATCAGCACGGACTGACGTCCGTCCGCCCGTACGGCAGGCGGCCGCCTGAGCCCCGGCCCTCCCACGGCCGGGGCTTCGCGTAACGCCCTGTTTCATCCCGACCAATGGGGTATGGCGGCACTTGCGCGCTCTGTCCCGGCGGGACGTCGCCGGAGCCGGAGCCGCGGCGACCGGGGCCCACGCAGACGGGCCCCACCGGCCAGACCCATCGACGACCGAGGTGCCGGGAGGGGTAGCGATGACCGACGACACCACCGCGGGCAAACCGGAACGCTTCGCGTTCGACTTCGACCCCCGATTCGCCCCTCTGCTGTCCGTCCTGGGCATCCGCCCGGACACCGCCGGGGTCCTGGTCGGCCCCGGCACGCTGCGGGTCCGCTTCGGGCCCTGGGTGACCGAGACCCCGCTGGCCAACGTCTCCGGCGTCGAGACGACCGGCCCCTACTCCCCGTTCCGGGCGATCGGGGTCCACGTCTCGCTCGCCGACCGCGGCCTCACGTTCGCCACCAACGCCCGCAAGGGGCTGTGCGTACGGTTCCACGAGCCGATCAGGGGCGGCGAGCCTTTCGGGCTGCTGCGCCACCCCGGCCTGACCGTGACGGTCGCCGATCCCGCGGGACTCGCCGAGAAGCTCTCCCGGCGCCTGTAGAAGCCTCCTGGAGGAGATCCTTGATCCGCCAACTCGTACGCGGCGCGGCCGCCGGAGCGCTGTCCACCCTCGCGATGAGCGCGGTGATGCTCGCCGGGCAGAAGACCGGCCTGATGCCGGGCCAGCCGCCCAAGCACATCGTGAGGGCGGCTCTGCCGGGCCACCGGCATCGGCCCAAGCCCGGGGAGAACGTCCTCGGCGCCGCCGCGCACCTGGGATTCGGCGCCACCTGCGGCGCGGCGTTCGCCCTGCTCACGCGCGGGCGCGGGGCCGGCGTTCCCCTCGGGGTGGGTTACGCCCTGCTGATCTGGCTCGGCGCCTACCAGGGCTGGGTGCCCGCACTGAACATCCTGCCGCCCGCCTCGCGCGACCCCGCGCGAGGCCGCCCGGTCGTCATGGCCGCGGCACACGTGGCGTACGGCGCCACGCTGGCGCTCGCGGTCCGCGCCATGCGCGGGGCGGACGGACGACACGACGAGAAGGAGGAGAGATGACGACGACGGAACGGCCGCTGGCCCTCGTGACCGGCGCCTCCAGCGGCATCGGCTACGAGCTCGCCCGGCAGTTCGCCCAGCACGGCTTCGACGTGGTGGTCACGGCGGAGGACGCGGAACTCGACACCGCCGCCGCGTCGCTGAAGGAGTACGGCGGGCAGGTCATGCCGGTGCGCGCCGACCTCACCCGGTACGACGAGGTCGAGCGGCTGTGGACCGCGACCGTCGCGGCCGGGCGGCCCCTCGACGCCGTGGCGATCAACGCGGGCGTCGGGGTGGGCGGCGCCTTCACCCGTGAGACCTCGCTGGAGGCCGAACTGAAGCTCATCGAGCTCAACGTCACCTCCGCCGTGCACCTGGCCAAGCGCGCCGTCGCCGCCATGACCACCCGCGGCAAGGGGAAGATCCTGTTCACGTCGTCGGTCGCCGCGCTCACGCCCGGGCCGTTCGAGGCCGTGTACGCTGCGAGCAAGGCGTTCCTCCACTCGTTCGCCGAGGCCCTGCGGGGCGAGCTGAAGGACTCCGGGGTCACCGTCACCTCGCTCCTGCCGGGCCCGACGGACACCGAGTTCTTCGAGCGGGCCGGCATGGAGGACACGCGGGTGGGCTCCGGCAAGAAGGACGACCCGGCCGAGGTCGCCCGGCAGGGCTTCGACGCGCTGATGAAGGGCGACGACAAGGTCGTCGCCGGGTCCTTCATGAACAAGGTCCAGGACGTGGCGGGCCGGGTCGCGCCGGACACGGCCAAGGCCGCCGTGCACCGCCGCATGGCCGAACCCGGCAAGGGCGGCACGTCCGGGAAGGACGAGTAGGCGCAACAGGGTGCGCGGCGGGGGGCGCCCCGCCGCGCACCGTGCCCACCGCGCACCCTGCCCACCGCGCACCGTGCCCGTCGCGCACCCTGCCCACCGCGCACGGCGACCAGGCGGTGACACCGGCCGGCAGGCGGCTCAGGAGGCGACGTCCCTGAAGGCGACGACCTTGCCGACGCGCAGCCGGACGAGGAACTCGCCGGGGACGCCGTTGCGCGCGCCGTACGCCTCGGCCCGGTCCTCCCCCATGTAGCGGCCGCCGAGCACGGTCGCCCAGTGCCGGACCTCGTCGAGGTCGGCCGACAGCGTCGCCTCACCCTCGATCATCACATACGAGTACGGCGGGGCCTGGTCGTCGACGCACAGGGTCGCCCGGGGATCGCGGCGCAGCGCCTTGGCCTTCACCCCGCTCTCGTGGGTGGTGAACACCACGTCGTCCCCATCGAGGGCGAACCAGATCGGCGTCACGTGCGGCCGCCCGTCCGCCCTGGTTATGGCGAGTTTGCCGGTCTTGGTGCCGCTCATCGCGAAGTCCCGCCACTCCGCCTCGGTCATCCTTTCCATGGCCTCGAAGCTAGAGCCTTTCTGACCCCGTTCGCCGGCAGCGGCGCTCGGTGTCACACGGCTTCGGTGAGAAGGTGGTCCGATCCGGAGGGTCACCCCGTCGTGTCAGGGCGAAGTACAACCCCAAGAACACCAGGTGCAGGTGCAAGTAGTGTCTCGCCGACTACCATGGCCCGCCAGAGCTCCTGGACCGAACTGCATAGCAGGCGCAGTCGCTGAAGGTCCTTGGCCCTCAACCAATCGGGCAAAGTCTTGGTAGTGATCGCCTGGTTCATCGTGAACCGCGGGTCCAAGGCCGCGAGGGCGTCTATTGCTGCATGGAGGCGCTGCCGCGACTCATCCGACCTGTGTGTGAAGTAGTTGCGAGCCTCTCTGAGGACCTTGTACCGCAGGGCTACCTCGTCAGGCACGGAGTCCAGCTCTGCTTGAGCGTCCGGACGGAGCCAGCCGTCGGTCCGACGCGGGTCCCCTGCTCCCAACCTGTCGATGTACGCGTCCGTCAGGACGTCCGCCAGCGACGAGCCTGCCTCCAGCGCGAGGCGCTGCCTCTTGGGCAGAAACTTCTCTTCCAGAAGACGTCTGACCGCATCGGCGTCGGTGGCTATCGCTGCGCGTAGCCAGTCCCTTCGACGGGCCTCGAACTCCTGTGCGCAGGAGCGCACGAAGTTCGTGACGACGGCCGAGGCCTTTGCGGGTGACGTGCCGCCCAGCTCCGCCACGAAGCGCTTCCATTCGTTCTGCGCATCGTGGAGGGCGCGAGTGCTGTGCGGTATCCGGTTGACCTTCGAAGCACTCTGCGTGCGGTGGGGCCTGGCCGCGGCCCGCCGGACATTGGTCCACGTCTTGTAGCGGAGCCGGATGGTCTCCCACGACGGCCTGTCATATCCGGCGCGGCCCTCGAACTCGACCCAACGCCTGTATCCCTCGATGCTTGGCACGTGGCCGTGGGTCTTGGAGTAGTCGAAGTAGTCGGAGATCGCCGATTCGTAGTCCTCCTCTCGATATTTCAAGAGACCACGAGGGCGGCCCCCCGAGGTCGGGTGGAGACCGATAGTGCGCAACGCGTCCGCCCAGTAGCCGTCGCCGAGCCGCTTCATGACCGTGAGGCCTGTCGGAGGCCAGACGACGGTCTTGCCGCCTATGGACAGACCCCACTCGCCGAGGGCTTGGAGACGTAACTGGTCGTAGCGCTTCCGGCTGATCGTCGCGTCAGGGGTGTCACGGCAGTAGACACGTGTGGTCGCGATGAGGCACAGCACCGAGGCGATGTCGGGGCGGACCATACCTTGTTCCACGAGTACCGCGGAGACCTCTAACGCCTCCTCGATGTCGTCTGTCGTCAGCGCGATCCTGGGGTCGCCAGCAGGGACGCGTGTTCGCCTCGCCTGCCCTCCCCCACGTGACGGCCCTTTTCTTACGCTCTACGCATCAAGGCCGTCGCTTTTCCGTAGATGTACGGATATCGCTACGGATGTTCGTGTCCGGAGCATGGTTCTAACGTCGCGCACGGGCCGGTTTCCCCGGCCGGGTCGGCGAAGACGAGGAGCCTCGTGACGTAGCACTCCCCCTCTTTTCTCCCAGCCGTCTCCCGCCATGGGAGAGACGCGTCCGCTCGTGCCCGCCACAGCGGAATGCACCGTCCATTTCTCTCATCACCCCCCAAATCCCACAGTGTCCGCCGTCCGGGCTCGTCTCGGCGCGCGACCGCCGGCGCCCGCCCACAAGGCGGACGCCACGTGGGAGGCAGAGAAAGGAAGACGCCCATGAGGCGCACAGCACTGCTCGCGGCGGCCGCCGCACTGGCCGTAACCGGCGTGGTGGCACCCGCCACCGCCGCTGCCGCCAAGCCCCCGCCCGGCAGCGAGAGCGCGGTCAGGTCCCTCGCCGACGACCCCGCGCAGCGGGCCGCGGCCGCCGCCGACCAGGCCGTCGCGAGCGGCCTGGACGACCTGCGCGTGTCCCCCAACGAGACCTACCGCCGCACCGCCGTCACGCCGGGCGGCGGCATGTACTACGTCACCTACGAGCGGTCGTACAAGGGCCTGCCCATCGTGGGCGGCGACGCGGTCGTGGTCACCGACGCAGGCGGGCGCGTACGCGACACCGAGGCGGCGTCCGGCGCCCTCCCCCTGGGCGTGCCGACCTCGCCCACGGTCAGCGCCGAGACCGCCACCGCCACGGCGAAGACCGTGCTGTCCCGGGTCGACGACACCGCGGCCCCGCGCCTGGTGGTCCTGGCCTGGGGTCACAAGCCGCGCCTCGCGTGGGAGGCCGTCGTCTCCGGAATCGCCGACGGCAAGCCGAGCATCCGGCACGTGTTCGTCGACGCGACCACCGGTGAGATCGCCGACTCCTACGACCAGGTGAAGGCGGGCACCGGCAACGGCTACTACTACGGCACGGTCACCATCAACACGAGCGGCTCCGGCACCTCGTACTCGATGACCGACTCCACCCGCAGCGGCATCAAGTGCGGCGGGCAGAACGGCTCGGCCTACACCGGCACCGATGACTCCTGGGGCAACGGCAGCGGGACCAATCTGGAGACCGCCTGCGTCGACGCGCTCTACAGCGTGCAGCGCGAGTGGGACATGCTGCGCGACTGGCTCGGCCGCAACGGCATCAACGGCAGCGGCGGCGGCTTCCCCGCCCGCGTGGGCCTGGCCGACGTCAACGCGTACTGGAACGGCAGCTACACCAACTTCGGCCACTCGCAGGACAACGCGCGCCAGGCCACGCCGATCGACGTCGTGGCGCACGAGTTCGGTCACGCCATCTTCCAGACGACCCCCGGCGCGCCGGCTCCGGCAACGAGAACGGCGGCATCAACGAGGGCACCGGCGACATCTTCGGCGCGCTCACCGAGGCGTACGCCAACAACCCGAACGACCCGCCGGACTACCAGGTGGGCGAGGAGGTCGACCTCGTCGGCGACGGGCCGATCCGCTACATGTACAACCCGTCCCTCGCCGGCGACCCCAACTGCTACTCCTCCTCGATCCCGAGCACCGAGGTCCACTCCGCGGCCGGCCCGCTGAACCACTGGTTCTACCTGCTCGCCGAGGGCTCGTCGCCGGGCGGCGGCAAGCCGAGCAGCCCGATCTGCTCGGGCGGCCCCTCCTCCGTCACCGGCATCGGCATCCAGAAGGCCGGCAAGATCTACATGGGCGCGCTGCAGCGCAAGACCTCGACCTGGAAGTACGTCAACGTCAGGACCGCGTCGCTGGCGGCGGCGGTGGAACTGTACGGCGCGAGCAGCCCCGAGTGCGCGGCCACCAAGGCGGCGTGGAGCGCGGCCGGAGTGCCGGCGCAGTCGGGCGAGGCGAGCTGCTCCTCCTCGGGCAACGACTTCTCGCTGTCGCTCAGCCCCACGGCGGGCACGGTGACGCCGGGCCAGTCGGCCACCTCCACGGTCGCGACGTCGACCAGCTCGGGTAGCGCGCAGACGGTCACGCTCAGCGCCTCCGGGCTTCCCTCCGGGGCCACCGCGAGCTTCAGCCCGTCGTCGGTGACCTCGGGCGGCTCCGCCACGCTGACGATCGCCACCAGCGCGTCGACGCCGTCGGGGACGTACACGGTCACCGTCACCGGCAGCGGCTCGTCCGGCACCCACACCGCGTCGTACACGCTGACGGTGTCGGGCACCTCCGGCGGGCGCACGTTCACCAACGGCACCGACTACACGATCAACGACCTGACCACGATCACCAGCCCGATCACCTCGACCGCCACGGGCACCGCGGTCTCCCCGGTCAAGCTCAGCATCACGATCTCGCACACCTGCGCCGAGGACCTGCGGATCAGGCTCCAGGGCCCGAACGGCACCTGGTACACGGTCAAGTCCAGCGGCGGCCTGAGCTGCACGTCGTTCGGCACCCGGACCTACTCCGTCCCGGTCACGCAGACGGCGGCGGGCACCTGGACCCTCGAGGTCCGCGACCAGTACACCTACGACACCGGCTACCTCGACTCGTGGAGCATCACGGTCTGAGCGACGGCGGCGCAGCCCCCGGGACCGCACCGGTCCCGGGGGTTTCCGCATACGGGGGCCGGTCAGGCGGGCGGCGCGATCTGGGTCCGCGACCGTACGCCGAGCTTGCGCAGCACGGTGGCCACGTGGGTCTCGACCGTGCGCGTGGACAGGAAGAGCACGTCGGCGATCTCGCGGTTGGTCCGGCCGAGCGCGACGAGCCGGGCCCATCGGGTGCGACCCGCCGACCTTCACGCCGATCTCACGTGCCTTGGGGTCGGTCGCCACCCAGTTGAG
>NZ_MWJN01000141.1:0-19265 GCF_002027145.1 Microbispora sp. GKU 823
CCCCTCGGGGTCGAGCTCGCCCGGCCGCCGCCCCGCTGCTCGGCCTGCTCGCGGACTGGACGACTCCGGCCGGCCTCACCTGCCCGGGCCTGCCGGCCGGGACCACGGCGGCGGTCCTCGGCCTGTTCGCCGAGGCCGGGCTGCTGGTGCGGCCGACGCCGGAGGGGGAGGACCCCGAGCGCGGCGCCGCCCCGCTCGCCCAGTGGTCGCCCGCCGACCTGTGGCTGCACACCCGCACCCGGGAGCCGCGCACGACCGGGCGCTACGGCGGGACCTATCCACTGCGGGGCGTGCGGGATCCGCTGCCGGCGGCGCCGCCCGCCTTCGCCGGCCCCCGGATCGCCCTGGAGCCGCCGGACCTGGACGTGATCGCGAAGACCGAGGCGAGCCTGACCGAGGTGCTGGAGGCCCGCCGCTCGATCCGCGAGCACGACGCCGCCGATCCGATCACCCTGGACCACCTGGGCGAGCTGCTCTACCGCACGATGCGCCAGCGGCGCACGTTCACCGGGGAGGACGGCCAGGAGCTGGCCGACCGGCCCTACCCGTCCGGCGGCGCCGTCCACGAGCTGGAGGTCTATCCCCTCGTCGTCTCCTGCGGGGGGCTGGAGCCCGGGCTGTGGCACTACGCCGCCCACGCGCACGTGCTGGAACGGGTGGCCGATCCCGGCCCGGCGACCCGGACGCTGCTCGACCGGGCGAGGTCGGCGGCCATGATGACCGAGGACCCGCAGGTCCTGCTGATCGTGACCGCCCGCTTCGGCCGGGTGATGTGGAAGTACGAGACCATCGCCTACTCGCTGATCCTCAAGCACGTGGGCGTGCTGTACCAGACCTTCTACCTGGTGGCCACGGCCATGGGCCTGGCGGTCTGCGGGCTCGGCGGCGGGGACGCGGCGGAGTTCGCCGCGGCCAGCGGGCTCGACCCGCACGCGGAGGGCAGTGTGGGCGAGCTCCTGCTCGGCAGCAGACGGGGCGGTGCGGCGGGGACGCTCCGGGATGGTCCCCGGAGGTGCCGGCGTGAAGTTCCGGTTGAAGGCCCTGCAGCGGATGCGGGAGCCCGACGAGCTCGACTCCCCGACCCTGCTCGCCTCCCCGCGCGCTGGATCGCCACGTTCGTCGTGCTCATCGTGGTCGTCGCCGCGGGGGTGTGGTCGTTCGTCGGCCGGCTGCCGGTCACCGTCACCGCCAAGGGGCTGCTGACCCATCCGGCGGGCACCGCCCAGCTGCAGAGCCCGTACACCGGGACCGTGCGGACCATGATGGTGAGTCCCGGCCGGCGGGTGGTGCGCGGGCAGGCGGTGGCGGAGGTCCTGCGGGCCGACGGCACCGTGCGCACCGTCAGCAGCCCGTTCACCGGCGAGGTCGTCACCACCTCGGCGAGCGAGGGCGCGATGGTCCGCGAGGGCGACGGGCTGCTCGCGATGGAGCGGACCGACGCCCCCCCGCGACCGCCTGGTCGCGATGCTGTTCGTGCCGGGCGACCACGCGCTCGGCATCGCCCCCGGCCGTACGGTCGACCTCGCGGTCTCCGACGCCCCGCCCGGCGTGTTCGGGCTGCTGCGCGGCAGGGTGACCTCGATCAGCCCCTACCCGCTGATGGCGGAGGGCGTCGCCGGCCTGGTCGGCGGGGACCTCGCGGCCCGCGGCTACGTCACCGCGGAGCCGCCCCGCCTGGTGGTCGTCGACCTCCTCCCCGACCCCGGGACGACCTCCGGCTACTCCTGGACGACCGAGACCGGTCCTCCGATGAAGCTGCGGTCGCAGGTCACGGTGACGGGCACTGTCACGCTCAGCAGCCAGACGCCCTTCAACCTGCTACTCGGACGCTGAGAAGGAGACGGATGAGCCAGGTCACGGCCCCCCGCGCCGACGCCTCACCGCCCCGCGCCCCGAGCAGGCGCGGTCCCCGCAAACGGGGCGGCCGGCGCGGGAGCACGCCGACCGTCATCCAGATGGAGGCCGTCGAGTGCGGGGCCGCCGCCCTCGCCATGGTCCTCGGCCACTACGGCAGGTTCGTGCCCCTGGAGGAGCTGCGGGCCGCCTGCGCGGTGTCCCGGGACGGCGCGAAGGCGTCCAGCGTGATCGCCGCCGCCCGCAAGTACGGGCTGGAGGCCAAGGGCTTCCAGATGGAGCTGGACGACCTGCGCGACATCGTCAAACCGGCGATCATCTTCTGGGCGTTCCAGCACTTCATGGTCGTCGAGGGCATCCGCACCCGCTTCGGCAGGCCGGTGGTGGCGGTCAACGACCCCGCGAGCGGCCCGCGCCTGCTCGACTGGGACGAGTTCGACTCGGGCTTCACCGGCATCGTGCTGACCTTCGAGCCCGGGCCCGGGTTCCGGCCCGGCGGCCGGCCCACCCGGGTGGCCGAGGCGCTGCTGTCGCGCCGCATGTCCTCCGGCCGGGCGCTGCCGCTGGTGCTGCTGGCCAGCCTGCTGCTGGTCGTGCCCGGGATCATCGCGCCGGCGTTCAGCCGGGTGTTCATCGACCACATCCTCACCGGCCGCGACCCCGGCTTCATCCTGCCGCTGCTGCTGGCGATGTCGATGACCGCCCTGGCGATGTTCGTGCTGACCTCGGTCCAGCGGCACTATCTGCTGCGGATGGAGATACGGCTGGGGCTGGTCAGCTCCGCCCGCTTCTTCCGCCATCTGCTGCGCCTGCCGGTGGAGTTCTTCCTGCAACGCAGGCCCGCCGAGGTCGCCAGGCGGGTGTCGGCCAACGACACGGTCGCCGAGATCCTGTCCAGGGACCTGGCGATCACCGTCGTCAACCTCGTCCTCGTGCTCTTCTACGCGGTCGTCCTGATCCGGTACGACCTGCTGCTCGGCCTCATCGGCGTGGGCATGGCGCTGCTCAACATCCTGGTGCTGCGGCAGGTGTCCAGAGCCAGGACCGACGCGGTGGCCGCGCTGCGGGCCGATCTCGGCAACCTCACGTCGGCCACCTTCAACACCCTGCAGCTCGTGGAGACCGTGAAGGCCACCGGCGCCGAGCCCAGCGCGTTCCAGCGGTGGGCGGGCTTCCTGGCCAAGGCCGTGACCGCCCGGCAGCGGCTGGGTGTGCCCAGCGCGGTCATCACGGTCGTGCCTCCGCTGCTCGCCGGGGTCAACAGCGGCCTCATCCTGCTCGTCGGCGGCCTGCGGGTGGTGGACGGCGCGGTCAGCGTCGGCCTGCTGGTGGCCTTCCAGAGCCTGCTCGGCGCGCTGTCGCGGCCGGTCACCCAGCTCACCAACCTCGGCGGGCGTTTGCAGGACATCTCGGCCGACATCACCCGGCTGTACGACGTGGAGCGTCACCCCCGCTCGCCCGTCTTCGACCGGCCGGACAGGCCCGCCGGCAGCCGGCTCGACGGGGCGATCACCTTCGAGCACGTGACGTTCGGGTACAACCCGCTGGCCAAGCCGGTGATCAAGGACGTGTCGTTCTCGGTCGTGCCCGGCCGGCGGGTGGCGATCGTCGGGAGCTCGGGGAGCGGGAAGTCGACCATCGGCCGGCTCGTGGCGGGGCTGTACCGGCCGGCGTCGGGCCGGGTGCTGCTCGACGGGCGCGACGCGAGGAGATCTCCAGGACCGAGCTGGCGGCCTCGGTCGCGTACGTGGACCAGGACATCTCGCTGTTCGAGGGCACGGTGCGCGACAACCTCACGCTGTGGAGCGAGGACGTCTCCGACGAGGTCGTCACCGCCGCATTGCACGACGCGGCCATCTTCGACGTCATCTCCGCCCGGCCCGGCGGGCTCAACAGCCGGGTGCGCGAGGGCGGGCGCAACTTCAGCGGCGGGCAGCGCCAGCGGCTGGAGCTGGCCAGGGCGCTGGCCGCGCAGCCGACCCTGCTCGTCCTCGACGAGGCCACCAGCGCGCTCGACCCGGAGACAGAGCGGGTCATCGCCGACAACCTGCGCCGCCGGGGATGCGCCTGCCTGATCATCGCGCACCGGCTGTCGACCGTACGGGACGCCGACGAGATCCTCGTGCTCTACCAGGGCGAGGTGGTGGAGCGCGGCACGCACGAGGACCTCGTGCGCCTCGGCGGGCACTACGCGCGGCTGATAGAGAACGCCCAGCCGGGCGGTGAGGGAGCGGACCAATGAGCGTCTCGGCCGTGACGCCGTCCTCGGCGTTCTCGCCGTTCTTCACCGACGCGGCCACGCCCGTCGACTACTCGGCCGACCGGCTGCTCGTGCTGGCCGACCTGCGCGAGGTGCTGCTGGTCGAGCGCGGCGCGGTCGACCTGTTCGCCGTACGCCTGGAGAACGGCAGGCCGGTCGGCAGGTGGAACTACCTGTGCCGGGTGCGGCAGGGCGCGCTGGTGCTCGGCTCGCCCCGGGGGCCCAGGCACAGCATCGTCGGGCGGCCGGTGCTCGGCACCCGCGTGTCGCGCCTGCCGCTGGCCCGGCTGGAGGGACTGTCGGCCCGGCGCGTCGACGGCCCGTCCGAGTCGGGTAAGGCGGTCCGCGCCCTGCCCACCCGCGAGTACGGCCTGGCGGTGCGCGAGTTCGTGCGGGGCCTGGAGGCCGGGGTGGTGGCGCTCGCCGCGTCGATGCGCGACACGCTGCCCCCCCGCGACTTCGTCCCGCTGTCGCCGCAGGAGCCCACCGTCGTCCGCAAGGGCGAGGCCGTCCGGTCGGTCGACGGCGTTCGGTGGATCACCATCGAGGACGGCGTGGTCGAGATGCCGGAGGGCGTCGCCGGTCAGCTCAGCGCGGGCGCGGAGGTCTGCGTCACCGAGCGGGACTGGCTGGCGGCACTCGGCCCGGCCCGGCTGCGCGCCCGGTCGACCCTCGACCTGCTGGGCGCGGGCGAGCTGTGGCACCGGTGGGTCGAGCACACCACCCGCTTCCTCTACATGATCGACCGGCGGATCGAACGCCGGAACTCGACCGAGCTGAGGGCACTGACGAGCCGGGCGAGCGGGGCGGGGACGTGCTGCGCACCACCGCACGCGGGTTCGACACGCTGGTGCGCGACACCGAGGCGCGGGTCCGCCTCGCCGACGTGGCAGGGGACCCGCCCGCGCTGGCCGCCGCGCGCCTGGTGGCCTCGCACGCCGGCTTCTCGGTGACCGCACCCCCGCCGGGAGGCGCGCACGGCGGCCGGATCGACCCGCTGCAGGCCATCGCGCTCGCCTCGGGCGTGCGCACCCGCCGCATCAGGCTGGACGACCGCTGGTGGCGGCGGGACATCGGGCCGATGGTGGGCTACCGCTCCTCCGACGGAGCGCCGGTGGCGCTGCTGCCCATCGGGTCGCGTTACGTCGTGGCCGCGCCGGGGGAGGAGCGCGTCACCCCGGTCACCGCGGCGGTGGCCGGCACGCTGACCCGGCACGCCGACGTGCTGTACGAGCCGCTGCCGCCGGCCGTCACCGGGGTGGGCGGGCTGTTGCGGTTCGGCCTGGCCAAGAACCGCAAGGACCTGTGGACCCTGCTCAGCCTCGGCACGCTGGTGGCCTGCATCGGCCTGCTGGTGCCCGCCATGACCGGCCTCGTGCTCGGCACGTACGTGGCCAGGGCCGAGCGCGAGATGATCGTGCAGGGCGCGCTGCTGGTGATCGCGGGCTCGCTCGTGGCGGCCGCGCTGTCGGTGGTGCAGAACTTCGCCGCGCTGCGCATCGAGGGCAGGTCGTCGGCCCGCCTGCAGGCGGGCGCGTGGATGCGGCTGCTGTCGCTGCCGGCGACGTTCTTCACCAACTACTCCACGGCCGAGCTGGGCACCACGGTCCTCGGCGTCAGCGCGGTGCAGGAGACGCTGTCCGGCGTCATGACGACGGCGGCCCTCGGCCTGTTCGCCGGCCTGGCCAACCTCGTGCTCGTCTACTTCTACGACGTGCGGCTGGCGCTGATCGCGACGGCGCTCGTGCTGGCCGGGGTGCTCGTGTGCGCGGTCGCCGGCTACTTCGAGGTGCGGCTGCAACGCCGGATCTACACCCACGAGCAGCGGCTGTCGTCGCGGGTCTTCCAGCTTCTGACGGCCGTGCCGAAGCTGCGGGTGGCGGCGGCCGAGGACCGGGCCTTCGGGGTCTGGTCGTCGGAGTTCCTCAAGGCGCGCAGCCTCGGCGTGTCCGCCCGCCGGGTGCAGAACCTCGTCACGACCTTCAACGCCGGCTTCCCGCTGGTCGCGTCGGTCATCGTCTTCGCCGTGGTGGCCGGGCCGATGCTCGGGGACGTGACCGTCCCGGCGTTCCTGGCGTTCTTCGCCGCGTTCAACCTGCTGCTGGCCTCGGTGCTGCAGTTCACCGGCGCGGCGATCACCGCGATGAGCGTGGTGCCCATGCTGGAGCGGCTACGGCCGATCCTGGCGGCCGAGCCGGAGGATCACGCCGGCAAGGCGACCCGGGCGAGCTGTCGGGCCGGATCGAGCTGTCGCGGGTGTCGTTCCGGTACGGCGAGGACGGGCCGCTCGTCCTGGACGGGGTGGACCTGTCGGTCGAGCCCGGCGAGTTCGTCGCGATCGTCGGCCCGACCGGCAGCGGCAAGTCGACGATCCTGCGGCTGCTGCTGGGCTTCGAGTCGCCGTCCTCGGGGACGGTCCTGCACGACGGCCAGGACCTGGGCGAGCTGGACATCGGCGCGGTGCGCCGCCAGTGCGGGGTGGTCCTGCAGAACAGCGCGCTGCTCGCCGGCGACATCAAGGCCAACATCATCGGCAGCACCGACCACACGGTCGACGACGCGTGGGACGCCGCCGGCATGGCGGGGATCGCCGACGACATCGCGAACATGCCGATGGGCATGCACACGGTGCTGTCGGAGGGCACCAACACGCTGTCGGGCGGGCAGCGGCAGCGCATCATGATCGCACGCGCCCTCGTCTCGCACCCCCGCATCGTGCTGTTCGACGAGGCGACCAGCGCGCTGGACAACCCCACCCAGAAGATCGTCACGGAGAGCACCCGCCAGCTCAACGCCACCCGCATCGTGATCGCGCACCGGCTCTCGACGATCAGGGACGCCGACAAGATCGTGGTGCTCGACCGCGGGCGCATCGTCCAGCAGGGCAAGTACCACGAGCTGCTCGAGGACGCCGAGGGGCTGTTCGCCCGGCTGGCGCGACGGCAGATCTGAGGCCGGGGACGTGCGCGCCGCCGGCGGACCGGGGACGGTCCGCCGGCGGTTCTCGCGTGCTCAGTAGCGGGGCCTGCGGCTCAACACGATTCCGGCGATGAGGAACACCACGCCGAGCCCGCCGTACACGAAGGCGTGGGTGGTGGCGGGCGGCTTCACGCTGGCGTTGGCGACGGCCAGGCCGAGGCCCACGATGCCGCTGATGTAACAGAAGATCGCGACGAAGATTTTCCAGAAGGGGCTCATGACGTACTCCGTTCGGACTCGGCGGGACCGCCCGGTGCGGTCCCGGCGACGACGAGGCCGAGCAGCATGACCCAGGCGTCGGGGTCGGCGCGGAAACGCCGCCACCGGTCGGCCGCCAGGGCGAGCTCGGGCAGGGACAGGGCCCCGGAGGCGACCAGCGGCGCCAGCCGCTCCGGGCCCAGGTGGGGGGCGAACGCCTCGGTGGGGCGGTCGTCGTTGGTGGTGGCGAACGGGCGCAGGACCACGTCGCCGAAGCCCGCACGGCGAAGGAGCCGGGTGAGCTTGCGCCCGATCAGCCGGTCGCCGCCCGCCTGCCGCTGCGCGCCGGTCATGCGGTTGTGGACGCCGGCCATCTCGGGGTACATGGGGTCGGCCAGGCCCCACAGCATCGCGTCCACCTCGATCACGATCAGCCGCCCGCCCGGCCGCAGCACCCGCAGCGCCTCGGCCACCACCGTCGCCGGGTCGGCCACGTGCTGCAGTACGTACCGGAGCAGGACGGTGCCCACGGCCCCGTCCGCCAGCGGCAGCCGTACGGCGTCGCAACCGAGCAGCGGAACCCGCGCGCCGGACGCGTGCGCAAGCAGCGCCGTGTCGATGTCGGCGGCCATCATGGGCAGGTCCGGCAGGGCGGCCCGCAGCCGCCGCGTGACGGCGCCGGAGCCCGCCCCGAGCTCCAGCAGCGGCGCTGGGACGCCGACGTCCAGCAGGACGCGCAGCTCCTCGTCGAAGGAGAGCTCCGCCTGGGCCTCCAGGCGCGCCAGCTCGCCGCGCAGGCCCCCGGCGGTCGTCGTGGCCGGGTCGTACGACCCGGCGCCCGTCACGGCGGTCACCGCGGCCTCCGCGCTTGCCTGGGCCTCGGGACCATGAGCATGCCGTGCCGGGGGCGCAGCGTGACCAGGGCCTCGGGCTCGACCGGGAAGCCGGGGACGAGCTCGGGGCGCACGGTGCGCAGCAGCACGGCCAGCACGAGGGTGGCCTCGACCATCGCGAAGTGGCGGCCGACGCACACCCGGGGGCCGCCCCCGAAGGGGAGGTACTGGTGCCCCGCGTGGGTGTGCTCGGCCGCGAACCGGTCCGGTGCGTACGTCTCCGGGTCGGGCCAGTACCGGGGATCCCGGTGGAGTACGTACGGGCTGACGCACACCAAGGTGCCCGGAGGTATGGCGTAGCCGCCGACGACGTCGGCCTCCACGGAGCGCCGGGAGATGAGCCACACGGGCGGGTACAGCCGCATGGCCTCCCTGATCGCCCGCTGGCAGGCCGTCAGCCGGGGCAGGTCGGCGGCGGTGGGGGTCCGGTCCACGCCCAGCACCTCGTCCACCTCCGCGCGCACCGCCCGGGCGGCGTCGGGATGACGGTCGAGGAGGTAGAGCGTCCAGGTCAGCGCCTTGGCCGTGGTCTCGTGCCCGGCCATGACGATCGTCAACACCTGGTCGCGCAGGTCGGTCGCGGTCATCGCGTGCCCCGAGGCCAGCATCGCGCCGAGCAGGTCGTGGCCCTCCTGCCCGGTGGCCCGGCGGGCGGCCACGATCGTCCGGGTGACGGCGTCGAGGAACGCCTTCGCCCGGCGGAACCCCTCCCGCCCGCCTCCCTCGGAGGCGGGGTCGAAGTGGCCGATGAAGCGGTTGACCTCGTCCACCGCCCGCCCGAAGCCGTCGCCGACGCCCGCGATGTCCGCACCGAGCATGGCCCGCGCGATGACGGTGAGCGTGAGCGCGGTCAGGTCGTGGTCGACGCGTACGGCCTCGCCGTCCTCGCCGGCCCGCCGCCACCGGCCCGCCAGGTGGGCCGCGGCGTCGGTCATGACCTGGTCGAACCGCTCGACCTCGGTCGGGCGGAAGGCCGGGGCGATCATCTTGCGCTGCCTGGCCCACTCCTCGCCGCCGCTGGTCAGCAACCCGTTGCCGAGCAGGGGGCGCAGCATGTCGTCGTCGGGCGTGCGGTCCTTGGTGTAGTTGGCGCCGTTGTCCTTCAGCACGTGCCGGGCCAGGTCGGGCCGGTGCAGCATGTAGACGGGCTCTCCCTCGGCCTCGTGCCTCGTCACGTCGCCGTAGGCGGCCATCTCGGTGACGAAGCGCAGCGGGTCCTCCCGCATGCTGCGCAGGCTCTGGGCGCCGTCCGGACCCGGCGGCAGGGATACGTAACCGCTGTGCGTATCGGCCATGCCCACCCTCACTTTTTTGAATACGTATTCGCCGGTGAATTGCGCATGCGATTCGAGGTGAATACGTACCCGGTGATATTTCCTGATCGGAGCATAGTCTGCGCCGTTCGCGTCCTCAATACTTATGCGAGTGGCCCGGAAATTAAGTCTGTGCGTTCCCGTCCGGCCGTGTAAGACTTCATTTCGAAAGCAGCGGGACACATTGCCCGCGAAAAAGCCGGGAGGCAGGCTATGTCTTTGGACCCGAGACAGCGCGCGGAATTCGTGAACGCGTACACCCGCGTTCTGATCACGGCCTGGTCGAGTGAGGAATACTCGGCCCGGCTGGACTCCGACCCCCGCTCGGCTCTGGCCGAGTCCGGTCTGGAGCTGCCGGCGGGAGCCGAGGTCGTGCTCGTCCGCAACATCCCCGAAGGCCACCACGACAGCAACATCGAGGTACAGGTCGCGCTGTGGGAGCGGGGCCTCGAGACGGGCCGTTTCGAACTGCACATCCCCGAGACGCCGCAGGTCGACATGGCCGAGCTCAACGAGGGCGACCTCGACTCCATCGCGGCCGGCGTTTCCTCGGCCGAGTCGATCGACATCAACTGCTGCTGCTGCCCCTGCTGCTGCTGCACCTGACGATCACGACACACTCGGAGGGCAGATCATGTCCACGGTCGCCGAGCAGGCGAACCCCGTCCACGTGCGCTCCCTGCGCAAGCGGTACGGTCCGGTGAACGCGGTCGAGGAGGTGGACCTCGACGTGCGGAGCGGCGAGGTGTTCGCCCTCCTCGGGCCGAACGGCGCCGGCAAGACCACCACGGTCGAGATCCTGGTGGGGGTTCGCCGGCGGACCTCCGGCGACGTGCGCGTCCTCGGCCGCGACCCGGCCGAGGACGCGCCCGAGTGGCGGGCGCGGATCGGCGTCGTCCCCCAGACGACAGGGGCGTACACCGACCTGACCGTGCGCGAGGTGGTCGAGCACTTCGCGGCGTTCTACCCCGCGCCGCTGCCGGTGGCCGAGGTGATCGACATGGTCGGCCTCGGCAAGCAGGCGCGCAAGCAGGCACAGACGCTCTCCGGCGGGCAGGCCCGGCGGCTCGACGTCGCGGTCGGCGTTGTCGGGGACCCCGATCTGATCTTCCTCGACGAGCCGACGACGGGACTCGACCCCGTCGCCCGCAGGGAGGCGTGGGACCTCGTCCGCTACTTCGCCGACCGTGGCAAGACCACCGTGCTCACCACCCATTACCTGGACGAGGTCGAGGCGCTGGCGCAGCGGGCGGCCGTCATCGTCGGGGGGCGGGTCGTCGAGTCGGGCCCGGTCGCGGAGCTGGGCGGCCGGCGCGCGACACCCGCCGCCGTGAGCTTCGCCAGGACGGACGGGCTCGGCGGGAGCCTGCCCGCGCTGCCGGGCGACGCCGTGGTGGAGGAGGCGGAGGGCCTGGTGGTCGTACGCACGCACCACCCCACCGAGGCCATGGCCGCGCTGCTGCCCTGGGCGGCCGCCTCCGGCGTGCGCGAACTGCCGGACCTGCGCATCCACCGGCCGTCGCTCGAGGAGATCTACCTGGACCTCATCCGGAGCAACCAGGAAGGCGGTGTCGTGTGATGAGCGCTCCCAACGCGGCCCTCACCCAGGAGAGCGGCGCGGTGGTGCTCGATCCCGCCCGCTCGATCGTGTGGCGGGCGGCCGTCTCGCGGTCGTCGGTCGAGCTCAAGTCGTTCTTCCGCAACCGGCAGTCGCTGGTCTTCACGCTGCTGCTGCCCATCGTGCTGCTGGTCGTGCTCGGCTCCATCTTCTCGGGGACCGTGCCCGGCACCCACACCGACTTCAAGCAGATGTTCATCGCGGGCATCATCGGCTGTGGCGTGATGAGCGTCAGCTTCAACGGGCTGGCCATCAGCGTCGCCATCGAGCGCGACACCGGGATGATCCGCAGGCTGGCCTCCAGCCCGATGCCGAAGTCCGCCTACTTCATCGGCAAGGTGGTCAGGGTGGCCGTGACCGGCACCCTGGAGACACTCCTGCTGCTCGCGGTGGCCGTGGTGGCGTTCGGGCTGCCGCTGCCCTCGACCACCGCCCGCTGGGAGACGCTCGTGTGGGTGCTGCTGCTCGGCGCGGTGGCCTGCACGCTGCTGGCCGTGGCGTTCAGCTCGGTCATCCCCAACGCCCGGTCGGCCTCGGCCATCGTCACCCTGCCGTTCCTGGTGCTGCAGTTCATCTCGGGGGTGTTCTTCCCCTACAGCCAGCTGCCGGCGTGGATGCAGACGGTCGCGGCCCTGTTCCCGCTCAAGTGGATGACCCAGGGACTGCGCTCGGTGTTCCTGCCCAACGACTTCGCCCGCGTCGAGCCCGCGGGCGTGTGGGAGCTCGACCGCGTGGCGCTCGTGCTGGCCGCGTGGTGCCTCGCCGGGCTCGCGCTGAGCTTCCTGACCTTCCGCTGGCGCGGGCCCAACGTCCGCTGACCGTCAGGAGAGCCGGATCCGGAACTCGTTCAGCCGGCGCGGCACGAGCACGGGCGCCCAGGCGGGCGGGGCGCCGTCCGGGCGGATCGCGGGGAAGCGCTCGGCCAGGCCGCGCAGCAGCAGCGCGCCGGCCTGCCGGACGAGGGGCGCGCCCAGGCAGAAATGGGTGCCGGCGCCGAAGGCGAGGTGGGGATTGGGAGACCGGGTCAGCACCATGTCGCCGGGGCGGTCGAAGACGGCCGGGTCCCGGTTGGCCGCCGCGACCACGGCGAGCACCCGCGCCCCGGCGGGAACGACCGCGTCCCCGAAGGACACCTCCGCGGTCGTCACCCTCGCCGTGAAGGGGATGGGCGCCTCCAGCCGCAGCAGCTCGTCGACCGCCGTACGGGCGAGGTCGTCGCCGCCCTCGCGAAGAGCCGCGAGGGCCTCGGGGCGGGGCAGCAGCCAGAACAGCGCGTTGCCCACCATCTCGGCCAGCGGGCGCCAGCCGCCGACGACGGCCAGCGAGAGGATGCCCAGCATCTCCGGCCGGGTCAGCCGCTCGTCCGCGGCCAGCCGCCCGATCGGCCCGCCGGGCCCGCGCGCCACGTGCGCGTCGAGGAAGCGGGTCAGCTCGCCCATCGCCACGCGGCCCTCCCGCGCGGCCTGCGGCCCGGCCAGCGGGTCGAGGTTGACCGAGGCCCGCCGCGCCAGGTCCGCGAAGGCCGCCTCGTCCTCGCGCGGCAGGAGCAGCGTCCGGGCCAGCACGCCGGTCGCGAACGGCTCGCCGAGGTCTTGGGTGACCTCCACCGCGTCCGCCAGCCCGTCGAGCAGGCCGTCCACGACGGTGGCGATGCCGTCGGCGAGCTCGCGCACCGCGGCGGGGCCGAGCAGGGCCATGCCGGGGGCGCGCAGCCGATTGTGCTCGGGCGGGTCGGTGGTCAGCATCGACGCGGGCAGGTCGTCGTCGCGCACCCGCTCGCGCTGTCCGAGGGCGGCCGAGAACCGGGGGTCCCTGAGCGCGCTCGCGCAGTGCTCGTGCGCCGTGAGCAGCCACATCCGGGACGTGACGTCGAAGTGGACCGGATCGTTGGCCCGCAGCCAGTCGTACGCCGGATACGGGTCGGATCTCCCCGTCGGGGAGAACGGGTGGGCCAGACCGGCCGGAAGCCGGAGGGGAGCGGTCATCGGCGGTCCCTCGGTGCTGAGCTCACAAGATCACGGGTCGCGAGATCACGGGCTACAAGATCACGGCACGGCCACGCTACTACAGAGTGGCCGCCGCCGGGATGAATGCGAACAACTGCGGACCGAACGGGCCAGTGGGAGGCAGCGATGCGGGTCGATGTAGTGGTCGTGGGCGCGGGCGTCAGCGGCCTGACCGCCGCTCGGCGGCTGCGCGCCGCCGGTCTCGCCGTCACGGTGCTGGAGGCCAGGGACCGCGTCGGCGGGCGGGTGCGCACCTACCGCCCCGGCGACGGCGGCCCCCCGATGGAGCTGGGGGCTCAGGTCGTCCACGGCGACCGCAACCCCGTGTGGGACGTGCTGGAACGGGACGCGGCCGAGCCGGTGCGGCCGGGCACGGCCCTTGTCGCCGCGGCGGGGCGGGTGCTGCCGCTGGGCGTGCTCGCCCGGCGGGGACGGCCGCCGTGGGCGGTCGAGCAGAGCCTGCTGCGGGACCCGGGGAAGGACGTGCCCGTCGCGGGGCGGCTCACCTCCGGCGACCAGGCCGAGTGGCTGCGGCAGAACTGGGCCGCCGACCCCGAGTCCCTCAGCGAGGCGGGCATGGCCGCCGGACGCCGCGCCGACGACGTCGGCGAGGGCCGGTTCGCCGTCCGCGGAGGGTTCGACCGGCTGCCCGGCCTGCTGGCCCACGGGCTCGACGTACGGCCCGGCAGCCCGGCCAGGAGCATCGCCTGGTCGCCTGGCCGGGTGGAGGCCCGGCTCGACGAGGGCGCGGTGACGGCCGCGGCGGCGGTGGTGACCGTGCCTCCGCCCGTGGTCGCGGGCGGGGCGCTCGCGATCGCGGACATGCCGGCCCGCAAGCGGGCGGCGGCCGAGTCGCTGCGACTCGGCGACGCCTGGTGCGGAGTGGTGACGCTGTCGCGGCCCGCCCCGGAGTCGGCCGTCGTGTTCGACGCCGAGGGCGGGCTCGGCTTCGTCACCTGCACCGCCGGCAGCACGCGCGTCCTGGTGGTGGCCAAGGCCGGGGCCGCCGCGCGGGCGCGCGAGGCGGCCCGCGGAGGGCCGCCCCCGCTGGGCCGGGTGCTGCCCTGGGCCGGGGACGCCCGGTCCGAGCACGTCGAGACGGCCGACTGGGGAGCGGACGCCTGGGCGACCGGTGCGTTCACCTATCCCCGGGTCGGCGGCCTGTGGGCGCGGGCGGCGTGGGCGGAGCCGATGGGCGGCACGGTGTTCTTCGCGGGCGAGGCCACGGCGGCCGGTGTCCCGATGGTTCAGGCGGCCATGGCCAGCGGTGACCGCGCGGCCGGAGAGGTCCTGGAGGCGGTAGGGCGATGATCGGGAAAGTGCACACGGGCTGGTATCTGCTGGCGTTCGAGGAGGAACTCGCCGAAGGGCTGAACCCCCTGCTGCTCGGCGGGCGCAGGCTGCTCGCCGTACGGGACGGGTCGCGCATCCGCGTGTTCGACGGGCTGTGCCCGCACCGGGGTGCGGCCCTCGGCCACGGCGGCACCCTGGACGGCGACTGCGTCATCTGCCCCTTCCACGGCAAGCGGGTGGCACTCGGGGACACGGCGCGACGCTGGTCGGTCGCCGAGTACGCGGTCGAGCGGGCGGGCGCGGCCGTGTTCGTGCGGCTGTCCGCGGACGACGACCGGGGCTTCCAGCGGGCCATCAAGGAGGTGGCCGACGGCAACATCGTCGTGGGCGCGGTGATCCAGCCGGTGGCGGTCCCTTCGGAGTACGTGGTGGAGAACGCCTTCGACGCCGAGCACTTCCACCAGGTCCACCTCGTGCCCCGGGTCATAGGCATGCGGGTCTCGCCCTGCCCCGACGGCGAGCTGGCGATCGAGGGGGAGTTCCGCACCAAGGCCCCGCCGTGGGAGCGGGAGCGCCGGCTCGACTTCGCCTCCCGGTTCTACGCCCGGGCCTTCAGCCCCAGCCTCGTCGTGACCGAGCTGGGCACCGCGGACGCGCCGTACACGATCATCACGGGCGCGGTGCCCACCTCCGGCGGCTGTGTGGGGCGGGTCGCCATCGCACTGCCGCCGGAGCGCGCCGAGGCGCTCGACGCGCTGGTCCACGGCGCGCGGTACGCCTTCGAGCAGGACCGCGTCGTCTGGGACCACCTCGATCCGGACGCGCCGCAGCGCTACGACGCCGGCGACCGGCCCGTGCTGGCCTTCCGCCGGTTCTGCGCGACCTTCGGTGCCGTTCCGCCGGCCGGAACCCCTTCCGCGGCGGTGGCGGGGGAGCAGGCGTGATGCGGGTGCACGCGAGCGGGAGCGGCCCGGCCGTGCTGTGGCTCCACGGCTACACGATGGACTCCTCCACCTGGCGCGACCTGTGGGCGCTGCTGCCCGGCCGGCGGCACGTCGGCGTCGACCTGCCGGGCCACGGAGGGTCCGGTCCGATGCGGCCCGGCACGACGCTGCCGGGCCTGGCGGCCGAGATCGCGGCCGTCGCGCGGGCCGAGGGGGCGCACGACGTCGTGGCCCTGTCCTTCGGGTCGCTGGCGGGGATCCAGCTCGCCGTGGACGCGCCCGACGTCGTACGGCGCCTCGTCGTGGCGGCTCCCACCATCGCGGGCGCCCCCAGCGAGCCGGGGACGGCCCCGCGTTACCGCGAGCTGATGGCGTTGCGGCGGGCCGGTGCCGACGGCGCCGCGCTTGCGGACGTCTGGATGTCCTCCCCGCCCGACATCTTCCGCGGCACCCAGGCGCACCCCCGGCTGCGGGCGAGCCTGCGGACGGTCATCGCCCGGCACGGCTGGGACGAACTGCGCACCGGCGCGATGGCGGCGTTCCACCGGCACACGCATACCGACGAGGCGCTCGGCGCGATCAGGGCCGACACCCTGGTCCTCGTCGGGGACGCCGAGATGCCGACGTTCGCGGCCAACGCCGACCGGCTGGGCGGGCTCGTCCCCCGCTGCCGGGTGGTCGAGATGGCGGACGCCGGCCACCTGTGCCTGATCGAGCGCCCGGAGGCCGCCGCGCGGCTCATCCGGTCCCATCTGGAAAGGAGCCGGGCAGATGCCCAGGCGTGAGACCTACGCGCAGGGCTCGCCCTGCTGGGTGGACTACATGGCGGCCGACCCGGAGGGCGCGCGGGACTTCTACGCGAGCCTGTTCGGCTGGACCTTCGACGAGCCCGAGGAGTACGGCTATCGCCTGGCGCGGCAAGCCGGGGAGGTCGTCGGAGGATTCGGCCGGGTGCCACCGGGACGGGGGTTGCCGCCCACCTGGAACACCTACCTGGCGGCCAAGGACGCCGACGCGGTGGCCGGGCGGGTGACCGCGCTCGGCGGCACGGTGGTGTTCGGGCCGCTCGGCGCCGGCGAGGACGGGCGGTTCCTGTTCGCGGTCGACGCGACGGGTGCGTCGGTCGGTTTCTGGCAGGGGCACTGGGCGGAGGGCATCGTCCTGGTCGACGAGTACGGCGCGACCTGCGGCCACGAGCTGTGGGCGGCCGATCCCGCCGCCGCCCGCGCCTTCTACGCGGGGCTCTTCGGGGAGGAGCCGGCGCACGGGCGGGAGGTGCGCGGCGTGCCGCACGGCGTGTCCCCGCAGTGGGTGTCGTATTTCCTCGTGGACGACGTGCCCTCGGCGGCCGTGGCCGTGGAACGGGCGGGCGGCCGGGTCGCCGAGGCGGGGGGACGACGGGCGTGAGGCGGTGGTGCGCGACCCGTGGGGCGCGCTGTTCGGCGTCAGGGACGGCCGGTCCCGCTCCGCGGGCGGAACCAGATGAAGAACGCGGCCACGAGGAGCGCCCCGACGATCACGACGACCACACCAACGGTCTTGTCGATCATCAGCGACACGACGACCGCGATCGCGTACACCAGCGGCACGATGAGGCGGATGTTGCCCAGTCCCATGACGGCTCCCCGAGGGAAAAAGAATTCGGCGAACGCATCATCGGCCATGTCCCGGGGGCCGTCCAGGGTGATTCCGGTTATTACGCATCCGGATCCCGGGGGCGTACGTATGCGTATTCCGGGGGGTCAGATATTCAGGCCGGGCCGCAGCACGAGCAGATAGAACGCGACCACCGCGGCGTAGCCGAAAAACGCCCACACGGGAAGCCGCCAGCCGGTGCCCGGCCTCTCCTCGCGTTCGTACGGCCGGCCCGCGCTCGGCGTCATGAATCCGACCAGCGCCATTCCCGGCCCCCAGCAGCCGAGGATGCCGTAGAAGACCACCTCGGGGTCGCCGCCGAGACCGGCGGGCACCAGCAGCGCCAGGCCGATCAGGTAGGGGATCCACAGGCGCGTCACGGCCGCCTTGCGGGCGCGCGGGGTGTCCAGGGGCACGCTCGCGGGCAGCGAGTCGAGGTACATCCGGCTGAGCGGCCGCGTGACCAGGTAGAGAACCGCCATCGCGGCGGCGGCGACGAGGAACTGGACGGCGACGGGCACATGGTAGAGACGGGCCAGAACCCCGGTGTCGCCCACCGTGAGCAGCGGTGTGACCACCAGGTAGCCCAGGAACGCCACGACGCCGGTCATCGCCAGCCACATCAGCAGCAGTCGCGGATAGGAGGGCCCGCGCCGGCGGTACAGCGCCCAGCAGACGAGGCCGGTGACGAGGCTGCCGACCGGGCCGGCGGCGGCCACCAGGGCCTCCTGCGCGCGGTGCGGCGAGGGCACGTGCAACTCGACGAACTGGCCGATGGCAGGATGGAACCCCAGCGCGCGGGCGGCCAGCGCGTGTGATCCCTCGTGCAGGAACACCTCGACGAGTTGCGCCGTCGCGTACGACAGGGAGAGCGGCCCCCAGGCCGCGCGGGCGGAGGGGATGCGCGGAGCGGCGGCGTCCCGTCGGCCCGCCGGGCGATCTCGGGGGGTGCTCGTCACCCTGTCATGGAACCAGAACCGGCAGGGCCGGTCCAGGCGCTTTCCCGCAATTGGAATTTTATTCCAATAAAGCTGGAACTCGTTCTAGTGTGAGACGACGGCCGGCCCATCTGGCATATCCGTCTTACCCGTGGCCGCGGACGTCGCGTCACCGCGGGGCCGCGCGAATTTCATCGCGTGGCCGGGGAGAATCTAGAAACCCGCCAGCAGCCGCTCGGCGGCGATCTCGATGCGGTGCTGGATCTGCTCGTAGGTGCGCCGCCCGCGCAGCATCTCCAGCAACTCCTGCACCCAGACTCCCGCCAGGGAGCCGGTGAGCGCGAGCTGGTCCTCCGCGGGAAGGTTCACCGTGCGGCCGTCGGTGGCGACGCGCAGCAGCAGGCTCGCCATCCGGTCGCCGAACGGCGCCTCCACCTCCGCCATGATCAGGGAGCGGATGAGCGCGTCGGCGAGTTCCGGCTCGCGCATCAGGCCCCGGGTGGCCCGCATCAGCACGTCGACCGCGCGGCCGGCGGGGTGGGCGGCGTGCGGCGGGCGCCGCTCGATGCTGGACTCCAGCAGGTCGATCTCCTCGCCGACCACCGCCACGACCAGGTCCATCTTCGAGGGGAAGTAGCGGTAGAGCGTTCCCAGGGCGACGCCCGCGCGCTCGGCGACCGTGCGCATCTGCATCGCCTCGACGCCTCCGCGGGAGGCGAGGGCGGCCGCCGCCTGGACGATGCGCCGGCGCCGTTGGTGCTGGCTCCGCGTACGGACCCCGGGGGTGGCCGGTGCCGGATGGCCGGCCGCGGCGGAGGGGCCTTCGGGAAGCGGTGGTGGGGCGTCGGCGACTGCATGCGAAGTGCGCATAGGAACACGTTATCTGATTTCCGCTCCTTCCGGATGGTTACCCGTGAGTCACAAAAGCGCTGGCGGCTGTATGACTTTGGTGTTTCAGTCACGTGTCGTCGCCGGTTCGTGAGCCTCCCTCTGGACAGAGATTAGAATCCGTTCTAGTTTGCGGTTCTGGGTGGGGATCCCGCCCCGCAGACAGGTCCGTGGAACACGCGGGAGGTCCGGTGGACTTCGATCTCGACGAGACCCATGCGGAGTTGCGCGCGCTGGCCGCGTCGGTGCTGGACCGGGAGGCGGACCAGGCCAGGATCGAGGCGCACGAGCGCGGCGGCCGGCCGTACGACGCGGGGGGCGTGGAAGGCGCTGGCGCAGGCGGGCCTGCTCGGCGCGTGCCTGCCGCCCGAGGCGGGCGGGGCCGGGCTCGGCCCGCTCGCGACGGCGGTGATCCGTGGCGGGAGGTGGGGGTCCGCGTCGCGCCG
>NZ_MWJN01000142.1:0-19162 GCF_002027145.1 Microbispora sp. GKU 823
AGGCTCCACCGGACCGCAACTATCACGGCCGGCCGGAGCACCCGCCCGCCCCCGCTCGTCACGCTTCACCAGAAGCGAGTCAGCCCGCCCCTGATCGTCAGGGCTGCTTGAGCGCCCAGAGATCACGCCGGCCTCAATACGCACATCGTCACAAAGGAAACGCCCCGCGCACAAACGCACGCGGGCGCCCTGAGTTCTCGGCCGAAGCCTCAGCTCAGCGTGAGGTCCTTGATCCGGACGTCGCCGGTGAAGACCAGGTACACGTCCTTCACACCGTTCGCGCCGGACACGAGTGCGGTCGCGGTGGCCCAAGTGTAGATCCCGCCGGTCGCGGCGACCGGGATCGTGGCCACCTTCGCGCCGGCTGGCGAGCCGAGGCGCACCTCGACGGTCCCGCCGCCCGTGGAGGCCACGCCGGCCGTCACCGTGCGGGGCTTGCGGAGCTGGACGTCCTTGAAAGCGATCCAGCCGCCGTTCGCGCCCGCCACCGCGTCGCCGCGCACCTTGGTCTCGTCGACCAGGTGGATGCCCGAGTAGTCGTCGAAGTCGACCGCCCGGGTGGTCTTCGACAGGTCGCGGTGCGGGATGTTCTCACCCGTGACGTTGATCGTCGCCCGCTGGCGGATGTTCGCCGAGGACGACCCCACGAGCACGTCGTGGGTCGCGTTCTCGACGGTCCACTTGTTCCGCGTGACGTCCCACAGCGCGAGGTCGCTCTTCTTGACGTTGAAGGCGACCGTCTTGGTCTGCCCCGGCGCCAGCGTCACCCGCTGGAACGCGCGAAGCTGCCTGACCGGCTGCTTCACCCGCGAGCGCTGCTGGTGGGTATAGAGCTGCACGACCTCGTCCCCGGCCCGCGAGCCGGTGTTGGTCACCTTCACCGAGACCTCGTACGCGTCCCCCTTCTGCACCGCCTTCAGACCCTGGTAGGAGAACGACGTGTACGACAGGCCGTACCCGAACGGGTAGAGCGGCTTGCCCTGGTAGTACAGGTACGTCCGGTTCTTCTTGACGATGTCGTAGTCGAGGATGCCCGGCAGCTCGTCGGCCGACCGGTACCACGTCTGCGTGAGCCGCCCGGCCGGGTTGACGTCGCCGTACAGCACGTCGGCGAGGGCGTGCCCGGTCTCGGCGCCCGCGTGGGTGGTCCACAGGATGGCCGGGACGTTGTCCTGCTCCCAGTTGATCGTGGTCGGGTAGCTGTTCTCCAGCACCACCACCGTGTTCGGGTTGGCCGCCTTCACGGCCTTGACCAGCGCCTCCTGGCCCTCGGCGAGGTTCATGTCGGTGCGGTCGTGGTCCTCGCGGCCGTTGATGAACGGCATGCTGCCGACCACGACGACCACCACGTCGGCGTCCTTCGCCTTGGCGACGGCGTCGTCCACGCCGCTGGAGACGACCTCCTTGGCATAGTGCGTGGCCTGGTCGGCCGTGGTGAGGCTGAGCGTGCCGTCGGCCGCCGCCTTGACGTACTTGTTCGGCCCGAACCAGTCGTAGGCCGTCTCGTAGCCGGCGTACCGCAGCAGGGAGGTGCCGTCGGCCTGCGGCTCCAGCGTGAACTGCTCCTGCACGAACCAGCCGGACGGCTGGTCGGCGGTGTTGGCCAGCGTGGACCAGTTGGCCCGGCTGACGTACTTGCCGTTGGCCACGCTGCGCAGCGTCAGCACGCCCTGACCCCAGTCGAACGCGTCGAACTGCTCGGTGGCGCCGGCCGAGGTGGCGCTCTCCCTGAGGTCGCCGCCGGCCGCGGGCGCGCTGATGTACTTCCCGGTGGCGACGTCCTTGAGGGCGATGCGGTCGACGCCCTCGGAGGAGGCCACCGACGCCGCGCGCTCCTTGATCCCGTCGAGCGGGGTCACCTTGTACGGCAGGCTGCCCGAATACCAGTCGGTGTAGAGCACGTCGGCCAGCGGGCCGACCACGGCGACCTTCTTGCCGGGCTTCAGCGGCAGCGCGCCGCCGGAGTTCTTCAGCAGCACCATCGCCTTGGCCGCGGTCTCGCGGGCCAGCTTCTGGTTCGCCGGGCTGTTGACCACGTCCTTGGTGATCTTCGCGTGCGGCCCGCCGTCGGGGTCGAACTCGCCGAGCCGGAACCGGATGCTGAGCTGGTGCCGCACGGCGTCGTCCACGTCCGCCTGCGTGAGCAGCCCCTTCGACAGCGCCTCCTTGACGGCCTTCACCGTCGGAGCGCCGTTGGTGTCGTCCACGGTGAAGCTGTCGAGCCCCGCCTTGATCAGCGCGGCGTCGGCCTCGGCCTGGGTGGCGTAGTACTTCTCGGAGTTGACGAGGTTGTTCGGCGCGCCGGCGTCGGTGACGTTGAACAGCGTCCGGCCGGTCCACGAGCGGACCACGTCGTCCAGGTCGGGGTTGACGGTGTTCGGCCGGCCGTTGACGAGGTTGTACGACGCCATCACGCCGGTCGCCGCGTCGGCCTCGATGGCGGGCTTGAAGGCCGCCTCGTCGTACTCGTGCTTCACCCGGGGCGGCAGCTCCGACGAGGAGGTGTCGCGGGTGACCTCGTTGTTGTTGGCCAGGTAGTGCTTCAGCGTGGGCGCGGTCTTCAGGTGGTCGGGGTCGTCGCCCTCCAGGCCCGAGCCGTACGCGGTGGAGATGGCGCCGGTCAGCGCCGGGTCCTCCGAGTAACCCTCCTCGTTGCGTCCCCAGCGGGGGTCGCGCAGCAGGTTGACCACGGGCGCCCAGAGGTTGAGCCCCCACACGGTGGGGTTCTCTGCGTGGTAGCCGCGGGCCTCGTCGCCGACGGCGGAGCCGACCCGCTTGATCAGGGCCGGGTCCCAGGTGCTGGCCAGGCCGACCGCCTGGGGGAAGACGGTGCCCTTGGCGGTGACCACGGCGCCGTTGTTGGTGTAGTCGGTCGACCAGGCCACGCCGTGCAGCGCCTCGGTGCCGGTCTTGAACATCTTGATGCCGAGACGGTCGATCGCGGGGGCGTACTGGTGCAGCATCGCGACCTTCTCGTCCAGCGTGAGCCGGCCGAGCAGGTCGTCGACGCGCTGGGCGAGCGGCAGCGACGGGTTCCGGAACGGATAGTCGTCGGCCGCCCTCGCGGGGCCGGCACCCAGGCTCAGTGCCAGAGCCAGGGCGGCCGACGCGGACAGCATCGCCGAACGGCGATGGGACATTGCGCCTCCAGGTCAGGTAGTGACGCGTTACTTGGGGGGTGTTACTTGATGGCGCCGACCGTGATGCCACGGGTCAGCGTGCGCTGGAAGATCAGGAAGAAGGCCACGGCGGGGATGATGCCGAGCAGCGCGGACGCGCTGGACATGGTGGCGTCCATCATCTTCTCGCCCTGCAGGACGCCAAGGGCGACCGGCACGGTCTGGTTGTCGTTGGAGATGAGGAACACCATCGGCAGGAAGAACTCGTTCCACGTCCAGATGAAGAAGAAGATGAGCAGCACCGAGAGGGTCGGGCGGCTGATGGGCACGACGATGCCCCACAGCATCCGCCACCTGCTCGCGCCGTCGAGTTCGGCCGCCTCCAGGATCCCCCGGGGGAACTGCCCGAGCACCGACGAGAGCAGGTAGGTCCCGAAGGCCGCCTGGATCACCGTGAAGATCAGGATGACGGCGAGCTTCGAGTCGTACAGCCCCACCTCCTTGGACAGGTAGTAGAGCGGGTAGACCAGCGCCTCCTGCGGCAGCGTGTTGGCGACCAGGAACAGCACGAGGATCCACAGCCGGCCGCGGACCTTGCCGATGCCCAGCGCGTACGCGTTGAGCACCGACAGCACCACCGCGGCGACCGCGACGACGCCGCTGATCAGGAGGCTGTTCCAGAGCTTCAGTCCGAAGTCGACGCGATCCCAGAAGGTCACGATCCCGTCGAGGTAGAACCCATGCGGCAGGCTCAGCGGGCCGCCCGAGGAGTACTCGGCCGGGGACTTGAACGCGTTGAGCGTGACGATGACGAAGGGGAAGAGCATCACGACCGCGAGCACGACCAGTGCCGCGAGCACGGCCCACCGTCCCGGCTGGCGGAAGGTGCGATCGGCGTTCACGAGCCACTCTCCTGGTCACGCTCCTGCACCCGCAGGAAGAGGAAGGTCACCACGACGATGATCAGGGCGAGCACGGTCGCGATCGCCGAGCCGTACCCGACGTTGACCTTCTGGAAGAAGTTCAGATAGGAGAAGTACGACGGCACCATGGTCGCGGAGCCGGGTCCTCCCCTGGTGAGCACGAAGATCGGCCCGAACACCTTGAGCGCCGCGATCGTGCAGGTCAGCAGCACCACGAAGATCTCCGGCCGGATCTGCGGGATCGTGATGTGCCAGAACCTGCGCCACCACGAGGCGCCGTCGATCTCGGCCGCCTCGTACAGCGAGGGATCGACCCGCTGGAGCCCGGCCATGAAGATGACGACCGGGTAGCCGAGCTGGAACCACACCATGATCGCCATGACCGTCGCCAGCGCGATGTCCGGGTCGCCCAGCCAGTTGACCTTGAGCCCGAAGATCTGGTTCACCGCGCCGTACGACGGGTGGAGCATCCAGCCCCAGACCACGCCGGCCACCGCGACGGGCAGCACCTGCGGCAGGTAGAACGCCGCGCGCAGGGCCGAGGCCGTACGCCCGCCGAACCGCTTGGCGATGTAGTCGAACAGCGCGGCGGCGAGCACCAGGCCGATGATCGTCGGCACCACGGCCATCGCGATGATCAGTGCGACGTTGTGCTCGAAGGACGCCCAGAAACGCTCGTCCTTGAACAGCTTCGTGTAGTTGTCGAGCCCGATCCAGGTGGGGGTGCCGACGCCGGACCAGCGGGTGAAGCTCGTCGCCACGTTCATCAGGAACGGGACGACGATGATCGCGAGGAACAGCACCAGGCTCGGAACCAGGTAGAGCCAGTAGCCGCCCCTCCCGCGCGGGCGGGCCGCGCCCGCGCCGGGTGGTGCCATGTGTGCAGACCTTTCCAGAAGGGGCCCGGCGGCGGGGACCGGTCAGGCAGCCCCGCCGCCGGGGTCGGAGGGGAAAGGCGGGTCCCCATGCCGGGAGACCCGCCCCCGGCCTAGTTGCCGATGTCGGCCAGGTTGTCGTTGTACGGCTGGGCGATCTCGTCCAGGACCTCTTCGGGCTTCTTGCTGCCGTTGATCAGCTCCTGGATGCCGGCGACGAGCACGTCGTAGTAGCCGGGCGCCGGCCAGTCAGGGTAGAAGGCCAGGCCGTCCTGCGTCGAGAGCTTGTTGAAGTTCTCGATCAGCTCCTTGTTCTGCGCGTCGGTGATCGCCGACGGGTCGGCCGCGACCGGGACGCCGCCCGAGTTGCCGAGCAGGTTCTGGATCTCCTTCTTCATCGTGATGTCGATGAAGTCGTAGGCGAGGTCCTTGTTCTTGGACTTCTCGGGGACGACCCACAGGTTGCCGCTGGAGCCCGGGGCGAACTGGCCGGGCCACAGGAACGAGCCCCACTTGAAGTCCTTGATCTCCTCCGCCAGGCGGCCGAACCACCAGCTGCCCGACACCATGATCGGGAACTTGCCGCCGATGAACGCCACGCCCATGTCCTCGGCCTTCATGCCGGCCGAGTCCTTGCTGATGTAGCCCTTCTTCACCCAGTCGGAGAAGGTCTGAGCCGCGTAGGTGAACTCCGGGCCGTGGAAGTCGACCTTGCCCTTGTAGAGCTCGAAGGAGTCGATCCAGGCGCGGTTGGCCTTGTTCAGCGCGAGCAGGTAGAACAGCTGCTGGGCGGGGTACTCGGCGCCCGCCATCGCGATCGGGGTGGTGCCCTTCTTCGCGAACGCGTCGAGCGCGGCGGTGAACTCGTCGAACGTGGTGGGCACCTTGACGCCCGCCTTCTCGAACATGTCCTTGTTGTAGTAGACCATCACGTACTCGCCGTAGTTCGGCACGCCGAACCACTTGCCCGAGCCCATGATGCCCCGCTCGTCGTACTTCGCGGTGGTCTGCAGCGACGGACTGAGCAGCTTGTCCCAGCCGCGCTTGGTCGCCTGCTCCGACAGGTCGGTGAGCAGGCCCTGCTTGGACAGCTGACCGGCCGTCGCGTTGCCCTTGTTGTACTCCATGATGTCGGGCGCCTCGTCGGAGTTGAGGACCATGGACGCCGTCTTCTGGATCTGCTCGAAGCCCTTCTCCTCGAACTTCACCTTGACGCCGGGGTGGCTCGCCTCGAACTCCTTCATCGCCTGGGCCCAGGCGGTGCCCATGGCGCTGTTGCCGGTCTCGTAGTGCCAGAGGGTGAGGGTCTTGCTCTCGGCCGAGCCGCCGCTGCCGTTATCGGAATCGTCAGAGGATCCACCGCACGCGCTGAGCGCCAGCGCGACCGCGGCCAGTGCCGCCACCGCCGCGCTCCTGCCTACTCTGAACATGGTCTTTCTCCAGGGGGTTTTGTCTAGTTGATGACGACCGGGGCGCCGGGGCCGACGAACTCGACGCCGTCGATCTGCTTGCGGCCCTCGGCGGTGACGACCAGCCTGTCGCCGTCCCGCACCGCCGTGACCGTCGTGTCCCCGTCCAGGTCCCTGATCGTCGTACGGCTCTCGCGCTCCGGCAGGCCGAAGGCGAGCAGCGAGACCCGGGGGTCGTCGGCCACCGTGTCGCCCGGCTCGGTGACCGGGATCAGCGAGCCGTGCCGTACGAACAGGGGGATCTGGTCGAGCGGCGGCGACGCCGTGACGTAACGCCCGCCGTCGACGGCCTCACCCGTCCAGTAGTCCACCCACACCCCCGAGGGCAGGTAGACCTTCCGGGTGCCGTCGGCGGAGGTCATCGGAGCGACGAGCAGGTCGGTGCCGAGAAGGTACTCCAGGTCCGCCTGCCAGGCCACCGGGTCGTCCGGGTAGTCGACGCACAGCGCGCGCAGCATCGGCGCGCCCGTCTCGGCCGCGGTGACGGCCGCCGAATAGATGTACGGCATGAGCCGGTAGCGCAGCCGCAGGGCCTCGATGGCGGCCTGCTCGGCGTGCGGCGGGAACTCCCAGGGCTCCCGGGTGGTCGTGCCGTGGAACCGTACGAGCGGGGACAGCGCGGCGAACTGCGACCAGCGGATGTAGAGGTCCGGGCTGGGCGTGCCGGTGAAGCCGCCCGCGTCGTGGCTCCAGAAGGGGATGCCGGACAGGCCGTGCGACAGCCCACCCCTGATCGTGCTGCCCATCGCGGAGTAGGTGGTGTCGACGTCGCCGCTCCACTGGGCCGAGTGGCGCTGGCCGCCGAGGTAGGACGAGCGGGCCCAGACCAGGCCGTGCCCGTTCACCTCGCGGGTCACCTCCGCGACGATGTCGTTGAACAGCAGCGTGTAGACGTTGTGCAACTCGGTGCCGGTCATGCCGTTGAAGGCCACGGCGTCGGCCGGGACGCCCTCGGCGAAGTCGGTCTTGAACGCCGCCACGCCCTCGCGCAGGCGGTCGCGCAGCAGGCCCTTGAACCACTCCACCGCCTCGGGGTTGGTGAAGTCGACGATGCCGCAGGCCGGGTAGGAGCCGTGCCAGGTGTCGGCGACGTACGTCTCGCCGTCGGGCCGCTTGAGGAAGTAGCCCTTCTCCGCCGCCTCCGGGAAGGCCGGGCTGAGGTGCGAGATGTAGGAGTTCATCCAGAGGCAGACCTTGAAGCCCTGCTCCTTCAGCGTCGCGAGCATGCCCGCCGGGTCGGGGAACGTCTCGGGATCCCACTGGAGGTCGGACCAGTGCCCGTCCGCCTGCCAGTAGCAGTCGAGGTGGAGCACGTCGCAGGGGATCCCGCGCTCCCTGATCTTCCTGGCGCGCTCCAGCACGCGCTCCTGGCTGTCCCTGAAGAAGCCCGAGGAGATCCAGGTGCCGAACGCCCACTTCGGCGGCAGCTCCGGCCGGGAGGTCAGCCCGTCGAACCGGTCGAGGATCTCGGCCGGGGTCGGTCCCGCGATCACGTAGTAGTCGATGAGGTCGTCGGGCACGATGATCTGCACGGCGCTGTGGGTGGACTGGCACATGTCGAACTCGACCGGCGTGCCGCTGTCGACGCAGATGCCGTATCCCCTGCTGGACAGGTAGAAGGGCACGTTCTTGTACGCGCGCTGCGACTCGGCGCCGAACGCGTCGAAATTCCACATGAGCGGGCGCTGGCCGCGCTTGTCGAGCGGCGTGAACGACTCGCCGAAGCCGCCGAACGCCTCGTCTGCCGGGGCCACGAACGTGTCGTGGTAGGCCACGGGGGCACCGTCCACGCTGGAGCGGCCGAACGGCAGCGTACGCAGCCGGCCGCTGATGTCGGGGTGGCCCGGGTCCTGCTCCACCAGCGTCCGGCCGGCCCGGTCCGTGAAGCGCAGGTTCCAGGGGTTCAGCCGCACCTCGGCCCGCAGCGACCCGGCGTCGACCACCACCCGGCTGTGGCTCGCCTCGACGACGGCCTCGCCGTACTCGCCGGGAGTGACCAACGAGATCGCGCGGGAGGATCGGGTGCGCGCGTCGGGGTCCTCCGACAGGCGCACCCGGATCACCCCCTCACCCGCGACCGTGATCTGCACGACGAGCGTCTCCTCGGCCGAGGTGGAGCCCTTGAGCGTCACGCCCTGCCCGTCGGAGGCCACCACCTCCGCGCTGGTCAGCGCGGACAGGCCCTCCTCGCCCGGCTCGCGCACCGGAAGCTCTGGAGGATCCGCCACGAAGAACTCGCGCGCGATCAATGGGGGACGGTACGGCATTGCGGCACTCCATCGGCTCATCCAGCGATTGTGGAGTTAGTTTGCCGTCCATCCCAACAAAGGTCAATGGGTCGGGGCGGCTACGGATTTGTCCAAGTTATTCCCGTCTGTGTCTACTTGGGGTAATGTGACCGCAATCCCCCGTCTAGGTAGGTGACATGGACAGGTTCGTGCACGTGATGCCACTCGACGACGTGATCGACCACGAGGGCAGCCCCGAGTGTGTCTGCGGCCCCGGCGGCCAGCCCGTCACCGCCACCGACCTCGGCGAGCCGATCCCGCCCGGAGAGGGCGAGACCGTCATCCTCGGCTGGCCCCAGCCTGCCGTCGGCGTCATCTACCAGCACCACCCGCTCAGCCCCTGCCGCCAATGGGAGGCCATCCCCGAGCCCTGAGCCGATCCGCGCCCCTTAATAGCCGCCAATCACCGTCACTTTCCAGAACTCACCGCAATTGACTGACGACAGTCAGTAACGTCGCGGCCATGCCAGGCTTCGATCACGAGATGCCGCTCGAGCTCATCCGCAACCGGCCGGAGACCGCACTGGAATTGCTGCGTCGCGCGCCGGGGGTCGACATCCCTCCGCACGCCGCTGCCCGGGTGTGACGGTCAAGCGTCTGGAGGAGATGGTGACCACGATTCAGGACTTCGACTACCTCGGGAAGAAGTACTTCTCACACTGGGTGGACAAGGGGCGGGTCGAGGGCCGTGAGGAGGGCCGTGCGGAAGGCGAGATCGACGCGATCTTCAACGTACTGGATGTGCGCGGCCTGGAGGTCTCGGACGACACGCGTGAGCGCATCCGCCGATGCAACGACCTGGACCAGCTGAAGGCCTGGGTTCGCAGGGCCGTCACCGTGACCTCGGTCGACGAGCTGTTCGATTGAAGGCGGCCCGGCCTGTGTGCCGGGGCGGGCCGCCCCGGAGAAGTCACGCGGGGCGGCCCGGTTCGGTGTCAGTTCGTCAGGGGGTCCACCTGACGTTCGGGTTGAGGTGGCCGGTCCAGTTGAAGACGGCCATGTTGTCCCACTGGTCGCCGGTGCCGTTGATGTTCGCCGGGTCCCAGCCGTTGCCGGGCACCGCGTACCAGGTCGGCTCCCAGTAGAAGACGCCGATGGCGCCCGCGTTGCGGGCCGTGTTCTGCACCGCCGTGAACTCGGCCCCCTGTCCCTGCCAGGTGAGGCCGTACCCCGAGCATCCCGACGTCACGGAGTTGCCCTCCCCGTCGGCGTTGTCGGGAGTGAACGGGTAGGCCGTCTCTGCGACGACGACCGGCTTGCCGTAGCGGGACCGCACGTCCGAGATCACGTTGTACAGGTTGGCCAGCGTGCCGTGCCACATGCAGTAGTACGACAGTCCGGTGATATCCCAGGACACGCCCTTGGCCCTGATGCCGTCGTAGAACCAGCGGGCGTTGGCGTCGCTGTCCGCGTCCGCGGTGTGGATGATCACCTGGGTGCCGGAGTTGCATGCCTTGGTCGCGTTGTAGCCGGCCTTGAGCAGCAGGCTCAGGTTCGTGAAGTCGTTGTTGACGACCTTGCCGTCGTTCCACAGCATGCCGACGTTGATCTCGTTGCCGATCTGCACGCTGTCGGGAGTGGTGCCCTGTGCCTTGAGGCTGGAGCACACGTCGTACGTGTAGTTGTAGACGTCGGTCTGGAGCTGGCCGATGCCGTGGCTCGCCCAGGCGGCGGGCTTGTACTGCTTGCCGGGATCCGCCCAGGTGTCCGAGTAGTGGAAGTCGACCAGCAGCTTCAGCCCCTTGGCCTTCACCGTCTTGGCGTACTGCAGGACCTTGGCCTTGTTGTTGTAGCCGCTGACGGGGTTGTTCCAGATCCGCAGCCGGACGTAGTTGACGCCGATGCCCTTGAGGATGTCCAGCGGGTCCTTCTGTGTGCCGCTCGCGTCGTAGTACTTCGCGCCCAGGTCGAGGGAGCGCTGCACGGAGGAGACGTCGGCGCCGAGCATGGTCAGTGTGGTGGCGGCGTGCGCCGGTTGTGCGGCGGGGAGCACCGCGGCGGCGCACAGGACGAGCGCCGCGAGGAGTCTCTTCATGGGTCCTCCGGTCGAGGAGAGGATGGGTGGACGCCCCCGAACCCCCGCCGTCACGAGGTCAGGTCGTCACGGCGAGGGAGCTTCACTACTTGGCGCGGCGCCGGGGGTGCTCATGTGCGGACGACCACGACGCCTCCGGCGGGCACCGTCGCCGAACCGTCGTACGCGGCACCGTCGAGCACGCCCGTGCCGGTCACCCCGGTCACGGTCGCCGGCTCGTCGGCGTGGTTGATGAGGAACACGTGGTCGCCCCTCCGTACGAGTCAGCGTGTCGGGCAGGCCGCGCGGCCTGGACACGCCCGCGTGGTCGAGCACCCGGGCCACGAGCACGCGTAGGCCGGACTCGGCGTCCAGGGCGGTGGACACGTACCATGCGCTGCCCGCGCCCAGGTCGTGCCGGGTGACGGCGGGATGCCCGGCGTCCGGCCCGTCGGCGAACTCGTGCACGGCCCGCGCCCCCGCGAGCCGTACGCGTTCGGACCAGATCCGGCCGGTCGCGGACGAGGGCCGCAACCCGATCGTCTCGTGCTCGCGGAGCGGGTGGAACTCCTCGACGGTCACACCGAGCACCTCGCGCAGCGCCCCGGGGTACGGCCCCGGGTGGATGGTGTCGTTCTCGTCCACGATGCCGGAGAAGTACGACACGAGCAGGTGCCCGCCCGCCTCCACGTAGCGGTGCAGGTTCTTCGCCGGCGCCTCGCCGAGCAGGTAGGAGCTGGGCGCGACGACCAGCCGGTACGGCGACAGGTCGGCCGACGGGTGGACGAAGTCGACGGTGACGTGCTCGCGCCACAGCGCCTCGTAGTAGGCCTCGATCCGTTCCCGGAAGCGCAGGTCGGCCGAGGGCCGCCACTCGAATTCGAGCGCCCAGTAGGACTCCCAGTCCCACACCACGGCCACCTCGGCCGTCACCCGCGCACCCCTGACCCCGGCGAGCCTGCGCAGGTCCGCGCCGAGCGCGACCACGTCGCGCCAGACCTGGGAGTCGGCGCCGGCGTGCGGCACCATCGCCGAGTGGAACTTCTCCGCGCCGTATCGGGAGGCGCGCCACTGGAAGAACATCGCCGAGTCGGAGCCGCGTGCCACGTGGGCGAGGGTGTTGCGGCGCATCTCCCCCGGCCGTTTGGCGAGGTTGCGCGGCTGCCAGTTGACCGCGCCCGTCGAGTGCTCCATCAGCATCCAGGGGCGGCCCCCGGCCACCGATCGGGTCAGGTCGGCGGCCATGGCGAGCTCGATGTGCGGATCGGCCCGGCCCGAGTCGAGGTAGTGGTCGTTGGCGACCACGTCGACCTCCGCCGCCCAGCGCCAGTAGTCCATGGGCTTGCAGTTGGGGATCATGAAGTTGGTCGTGACGGGCAGGTCGCTGAACCGCCGGATCGTCTCACGCTCCCTGCGGAAGCAGGCGATGTGCGCGTCGACCGAGAACCGCATGAAGTCGAGCTGGAGCCCGGTGAGCAGGCCGACCGGCGCGGTGACGGGCGGCTCGACCTCCTCGAACGAGCCGTAGGTCAGGCCCCAGAAGGTGGTGCCCCAGGCGGCGTTGAGCGCGCCAACGTCTCCGTACCTGTCCCGGAGCCACGCGCGGAACGCCTCGGCCGAGGTCGGGCAGTAGCAGTGGGCGTTGGCCCAGCCGTACTCGTTGTGCACGTGCCACATCGCCAGGGCGGGGTGGCCGGCGTACCGCGCGGCGAGGGCGGCGACGACCCGCTCGGACGCCGCGGCGTAGTCGGGTGAGCTGGGGCAGAAGCTGTGCCGGGAGCCGCCGCCGAGCACGTGGCCCTCCCGGTCCACCAGCCGGCTGCCGGGGTAGCGGCGGCGGAACCACGTCGGCGGAGACGAGGTGGGGGTGGCGAGGTCGGCGTACACCCCGGCCGAGTGCAGCAGGTCGAGGATCCGGTCGAGCCGGGAGAAGTCGTACTCGCCCTCCTGCGGCTCGATCAGACCCCAGTTGAAGACCCCGACGGTGACCAGGTTCACCCCGGCCTCGCGCATCAGGCGGACGTCCTCCCGCCACACCTCCTCCGGCCACTGCTCGGGGTTGTAGTCCCCGCCGTAGGCGAGGCCCTCGGGCAGGACGGGATATCCGGGCACGTCTCCCCCCTCGATTCTGCTTCTGTGAACGTGCACAGTAGCGCAGAACCGTCCCCCCGAGAAGGTTCTACCGATCCGTGCTGATCAGCGAGGTCCGTTAACAACCGCGTAACGACCATTGACACCACGGAAGGGACCTTTCAGTCTGTGAACGCTCCCAGACGTTCCAGCCTCTTATCCCCCTCCCCACCCGCCTGGAGGAACATATGCGCGTCAACCGGTTAGCAGTGGCGGCGGTCGCGATCCTCGCCACCGCGCTCTCCACGGCCTGCTCGGGCGGCTCCGGCGAGCCGTCCGAGCAGGCCGCGAGCCAGAGCGCGGCGCCGGCCGGCCCGGTGAAGCTGACCTACTGGACCTGGGTCCCGAACATGGACAAGATCGTCACGGTGTGGAACCAGGCCCACCCCGACATCCAGGTCACGGTCAGCAAGCAGGCGGGCGGCGACGACGCGGCGGCCAAGTTCCTCACCGCCGCCAAGGCGGGCAACCCGCCCGACCTGGTCCAGGCCGAGTATCAGATGCTGCCCTCGTTCGTCGCCGCCGACGCCGTGGCCGACCTCAAGGCGGAGACCGCGCAGGCGAAGGCCGAGTTCGGTGCGGGCATCTGGGGGCTGGTGACCCTCGGCACCGACGCCGTCTACGCGGTGCCCCAGGACAGCGGGCCGATGATGCTCTACTACCGGAAGGACCTTTTCGCGAAGTACGGCATCGAGGTGCCGAAGACCTGGGACGAGTACGCCGAGGCCGCCCGCGCCGTACACAGGAAGGACCCCAAGGTCTTCCTCGGCACGTTCTCCAGCAAGGACCCGGGCTGGTTCGCCGGGCTCTCCCAGCAGGCGGGCGCGCAGTGGTGGTCGATCAGCGGCGACGCGTGGAAGGTCGCGGTGAACGACGAGGCCACCAAGAAGGTCGCCTCCTACTGGGGCGGCCTGGTGAAGGAGGGCGTCATCGACGGCATGCCCTACTTCACCCCCGAGTGGAACAAGGCGCTCAACGACGGCAGGCTGCTCACCTGGCCGTCGGCCGTGTGGGGCCCGGGCGTGCTGTCGAGCAACGCGCCGAAGGCCAAGGGCAAGTGGGCCATCGCCCCCCTGCCGCAGTGGAACGCGGGTGAGAACCACAGCGGCTTCTGGGGCGGCTCCTCCACCGCCGTCGCCGCCAAGTCGCCCAACAAGGCGGCCGCCGCGAAGTTCGCCACCTGGCTGAACACCGACCCGCAGGCGCTCGGGCTGCTGATCAAGGAGGGCGCGGTCTACCCGGCCTCCACCAAGGGCGCCGCGCTGATGACCGAGGCTCCCGACTACTTCTCCAACCAGCCCGACTTCTGGAAGCAGGCGGCCGACATCGGCGCCACCGCCCGCGGCTTCACCTTCGGCCCCAACGTGGGCGTGACGTACAACGCGTACAAGGACGCCTTCGACAAGGCCGTCGCCGCCAAGTCCGACTTCGCCGCCGCCGTCCAGAGCATGCAGGACGCCACCGTCGCCGACATGCAGAAGTCCGGCTTCACCCTCGCGCAGTGACGATGCGATCTCCGAAGAAGGGCGCCCGCGCCGGCCGCGCGGGCGCCGTGCCCTACCTGTTCCTCGCCCCGGCGATGGCGCTGTTCGCGCTCTTCATGGCCCTGCCCATCGGCTACACGATCTATCTGAGCCTGCGCCGCGCCAAGGTCTCCGGCCTGGGCCTCGGCAAGGGGGCCCGCACGGAGGTCTTCGCCGGGCTCGCCAACTACGCCGCAGCCGTCGGCGACGGCGAGCTGTGGGCCGGTTGGCTGCGCGTTATCGCGTACGGGGCCCTCGTGCTCGTGCTGATGCTGGGGCTCGCCCTCGTGTTCGCGCTGATGCTCGACGCGGCGCACGTGCGGCTCGCCCGCCTCACCCGGATCTCGATCTTCCTGCCGTACGCCGTGCCGGGTGTGGCGGCGACGCTGATGTGGGGCTTCCTCTACCTGCCGAGCCTCAGCCCGTTCGGCGAGCACCCGTTCCTGAGCGCCGACCTGGTGACGTTCTCGATGGCGAACGTGGCGGTCTGGGGCGGCACCGGCTTCAACATGCTGGTGCTCTACACGAACCTGCGGGCCGTGCCGCGGGAGTACTACGAGGCGGCCAGGATCGACGGCGCGACCGAACTGGGCATCGCGCTGCGCATCAAGATCCCGATCCTGGTGCCGTCGATCATCCTGACCACCGTGTTCTCCGTCATCGCGACCATCCAGGTGTTCACGGAACCGACCACCCTGCGGCCGCTGACGAACACGATCAGCTCGACCTGGAGCCCCTTGATGAAGGTGTACCGCGACGCGTTCGTCACCGGCGACCTGTACTCGGCCGCCGCGACGTCCATGGTGATCGCCGGGATCTCCCTCGTGCTGTCGTTCGGTTTCCTGCGGGTCGTGAAGAACCGCGCGTTCGGGGAGAGCTGATGGCCGCCACCGCACTGCCGAGGACCCGCGGGCACGCCCGTCCGTCGGCGCGCCGTCCGCTGGGGATCGTGCCGACCGGCGTGCTCGTGCTGGGCGCGATCTACACCCTGTTCCCGGTGAGCTGGGTGGTGGTCGCGGCCACCAAGTCCAAGGCCGAGCTGTTCTCCACCTCGACCTTCGCGCCCGGCACCGGCCTGCTGTCCAACCTGGCCGACCTGTTCGCCTACCGCGACGGCGTCTTCTGGCTCTGGCTGCTCAACACGGTCCTGTACGCCGGGGGCGGCGCGGTGCTGTCGACCGCGGTGTCCACGATCTCGGGGTACACGCTGGCGAAGTACTCCTTCCCCGGCCGCGGCCTGATCTTCAACCTGCTCATCGGCGGCATCCTGGTGCCGTCGGTCGTGCTGGCGATCCCGCAGTATCTGCTGTTCTCCAAGGCCGGCCTGGCCGACACGTACTGGTCGGTGCTGCTGCCCCAGATCCTGCACCCGTACAGCATCTATCTGGCCAGGATCTACTCCCAGGCGGCGATCCCCGGCTCGCTGCTGGAGGCGGGCCGGCTGGACGGCGCGGGCGAGTGGCGGCTGTTCCGCCAGGTGGCGCTGCCGCTGCTGACGCCGGGCATGGTGACGATCTTCCTGTTCCAGTTCGTCGCGATCTGGAACAACTTCCTGCTGCCGTTCATCATGCTGGGCGACGACCACAGGTTCCCGCTGACGGTGGGCCTCTACACGCTGCTCGCGGCGGGCGCCAACCAGCCGTCGCTGTACAACCTGATCATCACGGGGACGATGCTGTCGCTCATCCCGCTGATCGCGCTGTTCCTCACGATGCAGCGTTACTGGCGTACGGACCTGTCCGGCGGGGCCGTGAAAAGCTGATGGGCGCGGGGGAACACGCTGATCGGCGGGGGGAAAATACGACCATGGCGAAGCGTCCGACCATTCACGACGTGGCCGCGGCGGCGGGCGTCTCCCGGGGCACCGTCTCCCGGGTGCTCAACGACGACCGGTACGTGAGCCCGGCCGCCCACGCCGCCGTCCGCCGGGCCATCGCCGAGACGGGCTACATCGTCAACCGCAACGCCCGCAGCCTGGTCACCCAGCGCACCGGGTCGGTGGTGATGGTGCTGTCCGAGCCGCACGAGAAGGTCTTCGAGGACCCGAACTACAGCACCACCATCCGCACGGCCATCAGGCGGCTCGGCGAGCGGGACGTCTCCCTGGTCATCATGCTGGCCGGGGACGACGGCGACCGCGAGCGCGTGGTGCGCTACGTGCGCGGCGGCCACGCCGACGGCGTGCTGCTGATGTCCACGCACGCGGGCGACCCGATGGTGGACGAGCTGGAGTCGATGCGCATCCCCGCGGTCGCCTGCGGGGCCGTCGTCGGGAAGGAGAACGTGATCCCGTACGCGGCGGCCGACGACCGCGAGGGCGCCCGGCAGATGACCCGCTACCTGGTCGAGCAGGGCCGCAGGAAGATCGCCACGATCACCGGCCCGATGGACACCCCCGGCGGCATCCAGCGCCTGGAGGGCTTCGCCGACGTGCTCGGCAGGAAGGCCTCCAGGAAGCTCATCGAGCACGGCGACTGGACCCAGCTCAGCGGCGAGAGCGCGATGGCGCGGCTGCTTGAGCGCACCCCCGACCTCGACGCGGTCTTCGTGGCCTCCGACCTCATGGCGGCCGGCGCGCTGTCCACGCTGCGCGCGGCCGGACGCCGGGTGCCCGACGACGTGGCCGTGGGCGGCTTCGACGACTCGTCGGTGGCCGCCACCACGCACCCGCCGCTCACCACGATCCGCCAGCCGCTCGCCGACGTCGCGGAGGAGACCGTACGGCTGCTGCTCGCGCTCATCGACGGAGGCGGCCCGGTGGACCCGGTGATCCTGCCCACCCGCCTCATCGTGAGGGAGTCGGCCTAGCGTCGCGTCCCCGGGCGGCCCGTGCTCGCCCTGGGGAACCCATCGCCGGCGGTCAGCCCCTGATCGGCAGGGCCGCGCGGGCGACGGCCAGGCGTTCGGCCTCTTCGCGCTCGGCGGCCTCCTGCTCGGCGGCCACGCGCCGGTCGTACGCGGCGCGGGCCGCGGCGATGGCGTTCTGGTGCTCCTCGGTCCAGACGACCAGGGCACGGATGGTGGCGTGCAGAGTCGCACCCATCGGCGTCAGCGCGTAGTCCACACGCGGCGGGACGGTCGGGTGCACCATCCGGCTCACCAGCCCGTCGCGTTCGAGATGCCGCAGCGTGCGGGCCAGCATCCGCTGGCTGACCCCGTCGATCGCGCGGCGCAACTCGGTGAAGCGCAGGCTCCGCTTGTCGAGCAGCGCGATCACCAGCAGCGACCACTTGTCGGCGATGCGGTCGAGGATCTGCCGCACCTCGCAGTCCGCGCGCCGGTCCCATTGGAGGACGTCGTCGTCGACGCCGGTATCCGCGCAGTAACCGAGGGACTCGAAAGTGCCGTCTTCCATGGTCACCGATGGTGCCCGACGATGCAGTCGGTTACAAGAGGGAACCGGCAGGCACTCGGGGAACCGCTCCGGGACCGGTTCCCCGACGAGATGGAGCCGGACTCCGATGACCGATTCCACGGGCGGGATCGCCGCCCGGCACCCCGCCCGCATGACGGGACGCGCGTGGGGCGTGCTGCTGGTGTTGTGCGGCGCGATCTTCCTGGAGGGGATCGACGTGGCGATGCTGAATGTGGCGCTGCCGTCGATCCGGGCCGACCTCGGCCTGTCCACCGGGATGCTCAGCGGCGTGGTCAGCGCCTACGTGCTCGGCTACGGCGGGTTCATGCTGCTCGGCGGGCGAGCCGCCGACCTGCTGGGCCACCGGCGGATGTTCCTGCTGTGGCTGGCCGTCTTCCTGGTCTTCTCCGGGCTCGGCGGGCTCGCCACCCAGGGCTGGATGCTGCTGGCCGCGCGGTTCGTCACGGGGATCGCGGCCGCGTTCATGGCGCCCGCCGGGCTGGCGCTGGTCACGTCCAACTTCCCGGAGGGACCGGTGCGCACCAAGGCGCTCGGCGTGTACGCGGGCACGGCGGCGGGCGGGTTCTCGCTCGGCCTGGTCGCCGGCGGCGTGCTCACCGCGTTCGGCTGGCGGTGGGTGTTCTTCGCGCCGGTCATCCTGTCCGCGCTGATCCTGGGGGCGGCGCTGGTCCTCGTCCGCGACACGGGTGGCGAGCGCCCGTCACCCTCATCGGCACCGGGCGGCTTCGACCTGGCGGGGGCGTTCGCCGTCACGGGGGCCATGTTGCTCCTCGTGTATGGGATGGTCCGGTTGGAGCACCCCGGCGACGGCCCCGGCCTGACCGCCGGCACGATCGCGGCGGGGCTGGCGCTGCTGGGGCTGTTCGTCGCGATCGAGCGGCGGTCGTCGTCGCCCCTGGTGCGGCTGGGCATCCTGCGCACCGCGCCGCTGGTGCGGGTGAACACGGCGGCGCTGCTGTTCCTGTTCGCGTTCGCGGGCTTCCAGTTCCTGATCACCCTGTATCTGCAGGAGTGGCGTGACTGGAACACGATGCAGACCGGCCTGGCCATGCTGGTGATCGGGATCGACACGGTGCTCGCGCCGACGCTGACGCCGCGCCTGGTGAACCGCTTCGGCAACACCCGGGTGCTGCTCTGCGGCATCGTCCTCGCGGCGGTCGCGTACGCGCTCTTCCTGCCCGTGGGGATGGACTGGACCTACGCCGCCATGCTTCCGGCGCTGCTCCTGCTCGGCCTGTCCTTCTCGCTGGCGTACGGCCCGCTGACCATGGCCGCGACGGAGGGCGTCGACGAGGACGAGCACGGCCTGGCCGGCGGCCTGCTCTACACGGCGATGCAGTTCGGCACGGCGCTCGGGCTGTCGGCCGTCACCGCCGTCGGCGTCGCGGCCGGGCCGGGGCCGGACGCGCTGCGGACCGCGCTGGTCGTCCCGGTGGCGGCGGCGT
>NZ_MWJN01000143.1:0-17546 GCF_002027145.1 Microbispora sp. GKU 823
CACGGCGCGGCCGACGCCGACTTCCCCGCCGTCGCCGCCGCCGTCGTCGGACCCGCCTTACCGGTCGCCCCCGTCTGGGCCGCAGCCGCAGCCGGGCGCCTACCCCGGTTCTCCGCCTGGGCCGCAGGCTCAGCCGGGCGCGTATCCCGCCGGTCCTCAGCCGGGTCCGTACTCCGGGCCGCCGCCGCAGGTGGCTCAGGCGAATCCTTATCCCTATCCATTGCCGGGCGGGCAGGGCGCACCGCCGTCTGGGCCGTCCGGGCAGGGCTGGCAGGCGGCGACGCCGCCTCCGCCCGAGCTGTGGCAGATGCCGACCCAGCCTTCCGTTCCGGCGCGGCGGGGGTGGGTGCTGCCGGTGGTGGCGGTCGTCGCCGTGCTGGTGGTGGCCGGGGGGACGTTCGCCTTCATGACGGTGCGGCAGACGGGGGCGACCGGTAAGGCGGGTCCGACGACGGCGGCGGCGACGGCGGGGAAGTCGGCGTCGGCCGCGCCGGTGGCGGCGACCGCAGACGTGTGCTCGATGCTCGACCCGGACGAGGCCGAGCGCCTCGTGCCGAAGGCGACGATCGACTCCTCGACGAACGACAACCGCGGTGACAGCCTCGTCAGCTACGTCCGCTACACGTGCGGCTGGGTCAACCGGAACATCTCGTACAAGGACGTCACCCGCAGCCGCGAGATCACGGTCAACGTGTCCAAGTACGAGGCGATCGGGACGACCACGGCCGAGAAGTCGGCGCGTATCCAGTTCGACGGCGAGCTCAAGCAGTACAAGTACCAGGCGACCCACTCGGACAAGGAGCACTACTACTCGCCGGCCCAGGAGTACCAAGGCATCGGAGACGCGGCGGCCGCGCAGTACCAATGGACGCGGGAGGGAAAGGAGTACTGGTACTCCTTCGGCCAGGGAGTGGGCCGGGTGGGCGACGTGGTCTTCCAGGTGAAGTTCGAGGCGAGCCAGAAGAAGAAGGAGTCCGATCTCCTCTCGACGGAGAGCACGCAGTCGATCACCGAGGAGAACGCCCTGCGGGAGGTGAAGGGCCTGCTCGGGCAGCTCGCGAAGTCGGTGACCGCCTGGCGTGCCGGGCAGCCGCTGCCGTACCACGCCCGTCCCAAGCCGAGCCCGTCGCCGTCGCCCTCGCCGACGCGGATTCCCCTGCCCCGGGCCTGCGTGAGCCTCAAGACGCTGGCCGCCACCCTGGTGCCGGACACCGAGGGCGCGGCGGTGCGGAGCAAGGAGGGCAACTCGAACGTCAGCCAGTGCCAGTGGTGGAACGACAAGCTGCCGCTCGGCGGAGGCAAGGTACGGTGGCGCAACCTGCGTATCGCCATCCACACGTTCTGGGACGCGGAATCCGCTCGTTACTACCTCATCGACCAGCGCTCGAAGACCAGGTTCACGGCGAGCAGCGAGATCGGCGGCATCCGGTGGGGCAAGGTCGAGAAGCTGCCCGGCTTCGGGCAGGACGCGTTCGGCCAGGCGATCCGGCAGCGCACCGACACGGCCCAGTCCAACCGCTACGAGATCTACGCGCTGGACGGCAAGAACGTCATATGGGTGTTGCTGTCCGGCAGCGACCGTCCGGAGAACACGCCGATCAACGCGCCCGACTCCGTGCTCATGGACCCGAAGGAGGCGGCCACGGGGGCCAAGTCCGTCGCCAAGGCCCTGCTCGGAGCCCTGTGAGTCGGTGTTCGTGCAGGTTTAGGCGGGTATTTCCCCCCTCGACCGCGAGTCGACGGGGGGAAACCATGGCTACCTGTGAAGTCTGCGGCAACGATTACGACATGGCCTTCGAGGTGCACACCCAGGGAGTGGTGCACGTCTTCGACAGCTTCGAATGCGCCATCAGCCGGATGGCGCCCGTGTGTGAGCACTGCGGGTGCCGCATCGTGGGCCACGGCTCCGAGTTCGACGGCCGCTGGTTCTGCTGCGCGCACTGCGCCCGGGAAGCCGGTGCGACCAGGATTGTCGACAGGGAGGTCACGGGCGCCGTCGCCCGCTAGAGCGGGCCACGTGAGGGCCTCCGGGCGGGATGCGCACCCGCGGGAGGCCCTCACCGCGCACGTCAGGTCTCGAACGCGACCAGGCGGATGATGAGGAACCCCTCGCCCTCACGCTTCGGCGGCAGCGTCGTGCCCGGCACCGCCTCGAACACCTCGGGGTGCTCGTCCCTGGTCACCACGCCGAACAGGTCGTCCGGCAGGGTCGTGCCCCGCGCGATGGCACGCCTCGCCGCGGCGTAGAAACTGCCGCCCGCCTCCAGGTCGGCGGCGACCGTCTCGGCCGCCGACCGATCGGGCACCCGGATGCGGGCCACCCGGGCCCGCTCCGGGCGGGCCGAGCGGGCGCGGAGATAATCCTCGATCTCCCACACGAGCAACTCGCCGAGGTAATGCGATATGTCCCTCTTCACGGTGCTCAGACTCGCCTGTGGCGGTTGATTCCCGGTTGCACTCTGTTTGCTTCCGAGCGCTGCTCGGGTGTTTGCTTCCGAGCGCTGCTCGGGTGTTTGCTTCCGAGCGCTGCTCGGGTGTTTGCTTCCGGCGCCCGCTCGTCTCGCCCGGATGCTTGCCCTGGATTCACATGACGCTGCACGGTAGTCTTTAGTTAGTTCTGTAGCCAAACAAATGTCGGAGGAGCGAGTGCCACCAGGTTACCCGGGAGGCGCTGGGACCGGTGGCCGGTGCCAAGCCGGGCGCGACGCCGCCCGCGCGTCCGTGCGTACCACGATTCCGGCCGCCGTTGTCGTGTCAAATTGCTCGCAATTGCGGCATGATGAGCCCGAGCGGGAACGGGGCGGACATTGATCACATCGCACAACGGGCCACAGCCGGCCGACTTCACCGACGTACGGGCGACCAATCTCGCCGTCGTGCTGCGGTTCGTCCGGGAGAACGCGCCCTGCTCACGTGCCGACATCGCCGCCTCGACGGGCCTCAACAAGGCCACCGTGTCCAGCCTGGTCGCCGATCTCATCGACCGGCGCCTGCTGCGCGAGACCGGCCTGACCGAGCATCGCGTCGGCCGGCCCGCCACCATGCTCGTCCTGGACGGCTCGCCGTACGCCGCGATCGGCATCGAGGTCAACGTCGACTACATCACGGCGGTCGCGGTGGACCTCAAGGGCGAGGAACTGCTGAACTGGCGGCGTTCCTTCCCCGGCGGGACCTCGAGCGCGGGCCAGGCCGTCATCGCCATGGCGGCGCTCGCCCGGCGGTCGTCAGCCGGATGACCAAGGAGGCCCGCCAGGTGCTCGGCCTGACCGTGGCCGTGCCCGGACTGGTGGACGTCAACGGGATCGTACGGGTCGCCCCCAACCTGGGCTGGCGCGACGCCGACCTCGCGGGCGACCTCACCAAGGCGCTGCGCGACCCCGGCTTCCCCGTGCTCGTGGACAACGACGCCAACCTCGCCGCCCTGGCCGAGCACCGGTTCGGGCCCCACCGCAACGCCGCCAACCTCGTCTACGTGACCGGCGAGGTCGGCGTGGGCGCGGGCATCGTCATGGACGGCCGCCTCCGGCGGGGCGGGCAGGGCTACAGCGGCGAGATCGGGCACATCGAGCTCGACCCCGCAGGGCCCACCTGCCGGTGCGGCCGGCGCGGGTGCCTGGAGGCCGTCGCCGGGATCGGCGCGATCCTCGCCCACACGGCGCCCGACGCCTCGCCGTCCGAGCTCGAACTCGAGATCGACGAGGTCGTACGGCGCGCCCGCAACGGCGAGCAGGACATCCTCGCACTGCTGGAGGACGTGGGACGCCACCTCGGCAGGGGGATGGCCGCCGTGGCCAACATGCTCAACCCGGAGGTCGTGATCCTCGGCGGCTACTACGTGCCGCTGGCGCCCTGGCTCGTCGCCTGCGCGGAGGAGGAGCTGTACGGCAGGGTGCTCGCCCCAGGCGGGGGAGGCTGCCGCCTGGAGGTGTCCACGCTCGGGTACGGCGCCGCCGCGCTCGGGGCCGCCGCACGGGTGCTCGACTCGGTCGACTCCGGCCGCCTGCCCGCGCAGCGCTGACCGTCCTCCACTGTCGTCGTCCCCGTCCGCCGCCCGGAACCGCCGGGGCCGACCCATGCGCCCGGCGCACCGCTCGCGGCGGGCAGGTGTGCCGATATCGAGTGGCTGCGAACCCGGCCGGGGTGCGAGGCGTCGAACAACGCACTGTCGACGAATTGGAACATGATGAACACTCGCCTGCTGTCCGCCGCCGCGCTGTCCGCCGTGCTCACGGCCGGGCTGGCCGCCCCCGCCGCCGCCGCGGCCTCCGCCGCGCCGAAGCCCCTCACCGGGGTCGCCGTCTACCTGTCGTACGGCAAGGGTTACCCGGTCAGCCGTTACGAGCCCGGCAAGGGCTTCACGAAGCTGGGCGCCATGCCGATGACGGGCCAGTTCTCCGCCTCCCCTGACGGCAGGAAGCTCGCCTGGATCACCGACGCCGGGTATGTGCAGGTCGGGGACGGCCGCGCGGTCACGACCGCGGCCAAGGCGCCGCGGCCGGCTTCCCGTGCGCCACCCCGGTCTGGTCGCCCGACTCCAAGCAGGTCGCGTACGTGAGGAAGGGCGGCTCCGACGCCGGGTCGATCTCGGTCGTCGGCGCGGACGGCAAGGGCCTCAAAAAGGCGGGCTCGACCCTCGGGGTCTGCCACCTCGCCTGGTCGGCCGACGGCCGCTACCTGGCCGGGTACGCCGGGACGACCGAGGGCGTGTACCGCCTCGACGTGAAGACCGGCAAGGCGGTCAAGGTCAAGGGCGTCGCCCTCGCCAACCACGTGCAGAGCCTGTCGCCCGACGGCTCGAAGGTCGTCGTGGCGCCGCTCTCCAAGAACGCGCCGGGGGGTGACGGCTCCTGGCCCGGGGGCTTCCGCCCGGCCGTGGTCGACGTCGCCACCGGCACGAAGGTCGCCATCCCGGTGAAGGGCTCGCTCATCGGCGCCTTCTACCTGCGGGACGGCCGCCTGGTCGTCCGGGTCGCCGGGCGCACCGCCAACACGCTGGTGGTGCTCGACGGGAACGGCCGTCAGGTGCAGCGCCTGACCGAGCCGGCCGCGGCCAGGAACCAGGCGCTGCTGCAGATCGTCGGCTGAGCCGAGCATCGGCAGGAGGGGCGGGCGCGGACCGGCCGGGACTCCCGGCCCCGCGCCCGCCTTCGTATGCGGCCGGCGTGACATCGGGGCGAAACCGGTGCCGCGAAGGGTCTTGACCTGAGCCGAGGATGAGGGCACTCTTCCGGATAAGCCCGGATTTACACACCGGAAACTTGCGGTAACCCCTTCGAAGCGCTTCGACAGCGGCGCTTCTCCAATCGAACATGCGGATCCTCGCGACGCCCTCATGGGCGCGTTTTTCGGCAGGTCATCGAAGCGCTTGACGCGAAGGGTGAGTCTCCAGATGAACGAACCGGCTCAAGGCCCGGTATTCCGGAACCCCGCGCTGTCTCCCGCCGAACGGGTGGACGACCTGCTCGGCAGGCTCACACTCGACGAGAAGATCGGCCTGCTGCACCAGTACCAGGCACCGGTGGAACGGCTCGGCCTGCGGGCCTTCCGCACCGGCACCGAGGCCCTGCACGGCCTGGCCTGGCACGGGCCCGCCACCGTGTTCCCCCAGGCCGTCGGGCTGGCCAGCACCTGGAACCCGGGGCTGGTCCGCCAGGTGGGGGAGGCGACGGGCGACGAGGTCATGGCCTTCCACCACAAGGACCCGCAGAGCGTGGGCCGCAACGTCTGGGCGCCGGTGGTCAACCCGCTGCGCGACCCGCGCTGGGGCCGAAACGAGGAGGGCTACTCCGAGGACCCCTGGCTGACCGGGGTGATGGGCACGGCCTACGCCCGCGGCCTGCGCGGCGGCCACGCCGTGCTGAAGACGGCGCCCACGCTGAAGCACTTCCTCGGCTACAACAACGAGACCGACCGCTGCGTGACCTCCAGCGGCCTGCCGCCGCGGGTGCTGCACGAATACGAGCTCAAGGCGTTCCGCCCGGCCCTCGAGTCGGGGGCCGCGGTGGCCGTGATGCCGTCGTACAACCTCGTCAACGGCCGGCGGCCCACCTGTCGCCGCTGATCGGCAGCCACCTGCGCGCTTGGGCGCCCGACGACATCCTCGTGGTCAGCGACGCGTACGCGCCGGGGAACCTCGCCGGGCTGCAGGGCTACCACAAGGACCTGCCCGAGGCGTACGCGCACGCGATCAAGGCCGGGCTGGACAGCTTCACCCAGGACGACGCCGACAGCGCCACGACGCTGGGCCACGTCAGGACGGCGCTCGACCGCGGCCTGCTGACCGAGGCCGACATCGACGCCGCCGCCCGGCACGCGCTGTCGATCCGGGTGCGGCTCGGCGAGTTCGACCCCGCCACGCCGTACGACGACATCACCCACGACGTCGTCAACAGCCCCGAGCACCAGCGGCTCGCGCGGGAGGCGGCCCGCCAGTCGATCACCCTGCTGAAGAACGACGGCCTGCTCCCGCTGGCCGCCCCGCGTACGGTCGCGGTGATCGGCCCGCTGGCCGACGCTTTGTTCGAGGACTGGTACAGCGGCACGCTGCCCTACCAGGTCACGGCCCTGGCGGGGCTCGCGGAGCGGTGCGAGACCCTCTACTGCGAGGGCGTCGACCGGGTGGCGCTGCGCACCGAGGGAGGGTACGTCGGCGCGTCCGCCGACCCCGCCGGCGGGCCGCTGTACGTGGGGAGCGAGCGGTCCTGCTTCGACGTGTTCGACTGGGGCGGCGGCGCGTTCGCGTTCCGGTCCTGCGCCAACGGGCGGCACGTGTCGGCGGGCGAGGACGGCGTGCTGGCCAACGACCAGCCGGGGCCGAACGGCTGGGAGGTGCGCCAGACCTTCCGGGTCGAGGAGCGGCCGAGAGGCGTCGTGCTGCGCAACATCTCCTCCGGCCGCTACGTCACGGTGGCCGACGGCGTCGTACGCACGACCGACGACCCCGACGCCGCGTCCGTGCTGTCGGTCGAGTTGGTGGAGAGCGGCGCGGCCCGCGCGGCGGAGGCGGCGGCCCGCGCGGACGTCGCGATCGTGGTGCTCGGCGACCACCCGCTGGTGAACGGCCGCGAGACCGAGGACCGCGCGACGCTGGCGCTGCCCGAGCGGCAGGAGGCCCTGCTGAAGGCCGTCCACGCGGTCAACCCGGCCACCGTGCTGGTGGTCTCCAGCGGCTACCCGTTCGCGGTGACCTGGGCGCAGGAGCACCTGCCCGCGATCGTGTGGTCGGCCCACGGCGGCCAGGAGTACGGCCACGCGCTCGCCGGCGTGCTGCTCGGCGACGACGACCCGGGGGGCCGCCTCACCCAGACGTGGTACCGCTCGGCCGCCGAACTGCCCGACCTGCTCGACTACGACATCATCGCCTCCGACGCCACCTACCTCTACTACCGCGGCCGGCCGCTCTACCCGTTCGGGCACGGCCTCAGCTACACCCGCTTCGCGTACTCCGACCTGGAGCTGTCGTCGGCCGACCTCGGCGAGGGCGACACGCTGACCGTCCGGGTCACCCTGACGAACGCGGGCGAGCGCGAGGGGGAGGAGGTCGTGCAGTTCTACACCCACCAGCGGCGCTCCCGGGTGAAGCAGCCGCTGCGCCAGCTGCGCGGCTTCGTCAAGGTGCGGCTCGCGCCGGGCGAGAGCCGTACGGTGTCGGTGGACGTGCCGGTCGGCGACCTGGCCTTCTGGGACGTGACGCGCGGCAGGTTCGTGGTCGAGGAGGCCGCGCACAAGGTGCAGGTGGGCGCCTCGTCGGGCGACATCCGCCTGTGCGCGCCGTTCCGGGTGCGGGGCGAGCGCATCCCGCCGCGCGATCTGACCTCGGGGCCACTGGACGCGGCCGACCACGACGAGTACGACGGTGTCGTGCTGTGTGACGCCGCCCTCGACTCCGGCGACGCGGTCCGCTCCACCGGGCCGGGGGCGTGGATCGCCTTCCGAGACTGTGATTTCGGCGGAGGGGATTTCCCCGACGGGGGCCTGTCGGCGTGCCTGCTCGCGGTGTCGAGCGACGAGGGAGGCGTGGTCACGTTGCGGCTCGACGATCCCCTGACCGGCGAGGTCGCCGGCGCGGTCAGCGTCCCGCCCACGGCGACCCGGCACGATTTCGTCGAGGTGAGCACTCCTCTGGCGGGAGCCGCCGGAGTGCGCGATCTTTATGTGGTGTACGAGAGCGAGGGGGTCACGGTGAACGCGCTGGGGTTCTGCCCGTGAGGACCGTGACGATCGCCGACGTCGCCAAGCACGCGGGGGTCGCCGTCTCCACGGTCTCGTACGTGCTGAGCGGCAAGCGGGCGATCTCGGCGACCACCCGGCAGCGGGTCCTGGACAGTGTGCGGGTCCTGGGTTACCACCCCAACGCCGGCGCCCGCGCCCTGGCGAGCAAGCGCGCGAAGGTCATCGCGCTGGTGCTGCCGCTGCGGGCCGGCATGAACCTGCCGGTCCTCATGCAGTTCGCGACCTCGGTCGTCACCACGGCCCGGCAGTACGACCACGACGTGCTGCTCATGACGGCCGACGAGGGGGCGGACGGGCTGCACCGGGTGGCGGCAAGCGCGCTGGTCGACGGGCTGCTGCTGATGGACGTGGAGATCCACGACCCCCGCGTGCCGCTGCTGCGCAAGCTCTCAGAGCCGAGCGTGCTGATCGGTTTCCCGGCCGACCCGGAAGGGCTGACCTGCGTCGACCTCGACTTCGCCCGAGCCGGGGCGCTGTGCGCCGACCACCTGGCCGATCTCGGGCATCGCGAGATCGCGCTGCTCGGCGCGCCGCGGGTGGTCTACGAGCGCGGCACGGGTTTCGCCGAGCGGACGATGGCGGGTTTCGTCGAGGCGGCCGGGCGGCACGGGCTCGAGGCCGACGCGCGGCCCTGTGAGGAGTCGTTCGACGAGGTCCACGCCGCCGTGAAGCTGCTGCTCGACGAGCGCCCGGGGCTGTCCGGGCTCGTCGTGCACAACGAGGCGGCCGCCGGCCATGTGCTGGGGGCGTTGCGGATCCTCGGCAGGCGGGTGCCCGAGGACGTCTCGGTGGTGGCGATCTGCCCGGACGACATCGCCGAGCGGGCCAGCCCCGCGCTGACCTCCGTGCTCATTCCCGCCGAGGACGTCGGCAGGCAGGCGGTCCGGCTGCTCATGGCCAAGCTGGAGGGCCAGGCCGTACCGGAGTCGACGCTCCTCGAACCCCGGCTGACGATTCGCGAAAGTTCACGATGACCTCATTTCCCGACGGCTTCCTGTGGGGCGCCGCGACCGCGTCGTACCAGATCGAGGGAGCGGTCCACGCCGACGGCCGCGTCCCCTCGATCTGGGACACCTTCTCCCACACGCCCGGCATGGTGGCCGACGGCCACACCGGCGACGTGGCCTGCGACCACTACCACCGCTATCTCGAAGACGTCGAGATCATGGCGTGGCTGGGGCTGAAGGCCTACCGGTTCTCGGTGGCCTGGCCGCGCCTGGCCGACCTGGGCTTCTACGACCGCCTCGTCGACGCCCTGCTCGCCAAGGGCATCACGCCCGTCGCGACCCTCTACCACTGGGACCTGCCGCAGACGCTGCAGGACACCGGCGGCTGGACCAACCGCGAGACTGCCTTCCGGTTCGCCGACTACGCCGCCGCCGTGCACCGGCGCCTCGGCGACCGCGTCGGCGTCTGGACGACGCTCAACGAGCCCTGGGTGTCGGCGTTCGTCGGGTACGGCTCGGGCCGGCACGCGCCCGGGGTGACCGACCCGGCCGCCGCGTTCACCGCCGCCCACCACCTGATGCTCGGGCACGGCCTGGCCGTGCAGGCGCTGCGGGCGGGTGGCGCGGAGTCCGTGTCGCTGACGCTGAACCTGACGCCGATCCTCGGCGACCCCGAGCCGGCCCGCCTGATCGACGGGCTGGCGAACCGGCTCTTCCTCGACCCCGTGCTGCGCGGCGAGTACCCTGCCGACGTCCTCGCCCATCTGGAGCGTTTCACCAAGGTCAACCTGGACGACCTGCCGACGATCGCGCAGCCGATCGACGTGCTCGGCGTCAACTACTACACGGTCAACCGGGTCGTCGCCGATCCCTCGGCCGAGGGGCATCCGGAGTATCCCGGCAGCGAGGGCATCGCCTGGGAGGACCCGCACGGCGAGGTCACCGAGATGGACTGGGAGATCAACCCGGCCGGTCTCGAGGACCTGCTCGTACGGCTGGCGCGCGACTACCCCGGCACGCCTTTGATGATCACCGAGAACGGGGCGGCCGTTCCCGACGGGGTGTCCGACCCCGGCCGGATCTCCTACCTCGACGCCCACTTCCGCGCCGCCCGGTCGGCCATGGACCGGGGCGCCGACCTGCGCGGCTACTTCGTGTGGTCGCTGATGGACAACTTCGAGTGGGCCCGGGGCTACCACAAGCGGTTCGGGCTCGTCCGCGTCGACTACGACACGCTGGAGCGCACGCCGCGCGACAGCGCCCGCTGGTATCGCGAGGTGATCGCCAGGAACGGCCTGGCGGACTGAGGCGACCCGCCTCTACAGGACGTTCTCCAGGCAGATCATCGCGATCACCAGGACGACCAGCGCGCCGAGTTGGGCGACCGACGACCACAGGCCGATCGGCACGGTCGCCGCGGCCAGCAGCGCCGCGGCGACCCGTACGGCGGGCCGTCCCAGCCCCAGCACCCGGCGGAACCACAGGTCGCCGAGCAGGAACAGCGCGGTTCCCCCGGCCAGCGCGACGGCGGGGCCGAGGCCGAGGTGGTCGTGGCCGACCGCCTTCTTGATCCCGGCCGCGGTCGCGACGACCCCGAGCAGGATCGGGATGTGGGCGTAGAAGTACGCGCCCAGGATGAGCCGCGTCCGCTGGACGACCTCGGCCCGCATCAGCGCGTGCTCGGGCCCGCTCTCGCCGCGTCCGAAGTACACCCACCACAGCGACGCGGTGAGGGCGAGGCCCAGCAGGGCCGCGACGATCAGCGCCGCCCCCGGGTGGCCGTCGGTCGCCCCGATGCCGATCGCCACGATCGACTCGCCCAGCACGATGATGACCAGCAGACCGTGCCGCTCGACGATGTGCGCCGGGTGCAGGGGGAAGCCCTTCTGCCCGATGAAGACCGGGCTCATCCAGATCAGCACGAGCGCCGCCGTCCACAGCGCGTAGTTCCACGGCGGGCCGGCGAAGGCGGCGGCGAAGACGAGCGCGGTCGCGGCCAGGTTGAACGGCAGGACCCGCGCGATCGCGGCCGTCGCCTGCAGGTAGAGCCCGCCGTGGACGAGCACGATGACGAGGTAGCCGACGGCGAACGCCACGCCGCTGCCCGAGAAGGTGCGCGGGATGGCCAGGGCCATGATCAGGAATCCGGCCATGCCGCACAGGATCAGCACCCGCCGGGCCGCGCGCTCCGGCGGCACGGTGTTGGTGAGCCAGGCGTAGCCGGAGTACATCCACCAGAGCAGACCGAAGATCAGGACCGCCTGCACGGTGCCCTGGCCGGTGAACCCCTCCCCGCCCTGCCGGGTGAAATCACCCACCAGCAGCGACGTGAGCTGCGTGATCGTGAAGACGAAGACCAGGTCGAAGAAGAGCTCGATCGTGGAGACGCGTAGCTCGGCGTCCGGAGCGGTCGGTTCGACGCGCTCGGCGAACCAGCGGGGGAGAGGCATGGCGAATATTGTGCCGCTTGCCGTGCTTTCTTGATTACACGTTTTCAGGCGTGCCGGAGGCCGGCGGTAGCACCCGGTCGCCGAGCAGCGGGAACACCTTGGCGACCTTCGCGGTCAGATAGTCGCCGTACGTGCCGGTGAAGGCCCGCAGGTCCAGGCCGTCCCATCGGGCGCGGCCCCCCTCGCGGGCGGGCAGGGAGGGCAGCGGCGGCACCTCGCAGTCCCAGCCCGGGTCGAAGAAGAAGGGGAAGGACAGCCTGCCGCGGCCCGTGGCGTTGCGCACGCGGTGCGGGGTCGACCGGTAAAGGCCGCCGGTCAGCTTGTCGAGCATGTCGCCGATGTTGCAGACCAGCGTGCCCGGGATGGGCGGCGCCTCGATCCAGCCGCGGGCGGTGTGCACCTGGAGGCCGGGATTGTCGTCCTGGAGCAGCAGCGTCAGCAGGCCGTAGTCGGTGTGCTCGCCCACCCCCCACTCGTCCGGATCGGCGTACGGCGGGGGCGGATAGTGGAAGATCCGGAACAGGATCGTGGGCGTGGCCGTGTAACCGGCGGCGAAGTAGTCCTCGTCGAGTCCCAGGCTCAGTGCCACGCCCCGCATGACCGCCTGCCCCACGTGGGTGAGGGCGTCCATGTACGCCAGCACGGCCTCGCGCAGTTCGGGCACCTCCTCGGGGAAGAGGTTGCGCCCGTGCAGCGGCCGGGGATCGTCGTGGCCCAGCTCCGCGCCGAAATAGACGCCCTCTTTCAGGTCGGGCCGACCGGAGGTGAGCTCGCCGCCCACGGGGAAATACCCGCGCCAGGCCCGTCCGCCCCGGTCCATGGAGATGCGCGACTTGTGCTCCTGCGGCAACCGGAAGAAGCGCGCCGCGGCGTCCCTGAGCTGTGCGACCAGGGCCTCGGGCACCCCGTGACCGCTGATGTAGAAGAAACCGCTGTCCAGGCAGGTGGCCTCGATCCGGCGCGCGACCTCGGCGCGCTCCCGGTCGGTTCCGGGGCCGGTGAGGGCGGCGACGTCGATTACCGGCAGTGGTCCGGCGGCGTTCATACCCATATCCCACCATCCGAGAGGGCCGTCCGGAAGGCTCCTTTACCTGCTTGCCGGTCGTGTTGCGCGTGTCGGTATTTCGGCCTTGCAGGACCATCCCGGCCAGTTTGTTCCGTTACCGGTTAATAACGCCCTGGAGAGTAGATTTCTTACGCACGCTCAGTAAGGCCACGTCGTAAGTGGGCGATCACGTGGGTTTCGGGGATCGTTGGTCGGTCAGGAGTCGCATCGCGCTGTTCACCGGCACGGTGGTCGCCCTGCTGTGCGCCGCGTTCTCGATCGTCCTGGTGTGGTCCCTGCACGTGGCGGCCCGGGAGAACCTCATGAGGGAGGTGACGGCGGCCGGCGGCCGGGTCGCCTACCTCGTGGACCGCGGGCAGGCGGGGAGCGTGCTGCCCCCCGACGGGCGGGACCGGCCCGTCCAGGTGGTGGACCCGCAGGGCAGGGTGCGTGCGGCGACGCCGGACATGGCCGGAAAGCCGGTCATGGCGACCTTCCGTCCCCGGGCGCCGCTCCGCAGGGCCACGCGCGAGGTCTGCGGCGGACCCTTCGGCGAGGGCCAGTGTGCCGTCGTGGTCGCGCAGCAGGTCTACAGCAACGGCGGAGACTGGACCGTCTACAGCGCCGCGCCGGTCCAGGTGTTCGACGCGCCGCCGGCCCTGGTGGCCGGTCTGACCGCGGGATCGGTGCTCGTCACGGCCGCCGTCGCGTACGGCACCTGGCGCAGCGTGAAGCGGGCGCTCCTGCCGGTGCGGGCCATCCGGGCCGAGCTCGACGAGATCAACGCCTCGGACCTCGGGCGGCGGGTGCCGGTCCCCGAGGCCAAGGGGGAGATCCACGACCTCGCGCAGAGCGTCAACTACACGCTGGACCGGCTGGAGGAGACGCTCGAACAGCAACGGCGCTTCACCTCCGACGCGTCCCACGAACTGCGCAGCCCGATCACCGCGATCCGCGCGCAGGTGGAGGACGCGCTGCTCGCGCCGCAGGAGTCCGACCTTCGGGAGATCGGGCCGGCCGTGCTGGAGAGCCTCGAACGGCTCCAGGCGATCGCCTCCGACCTGCTGACGCTCGCCCGTCTCGACGTCGGCGCGCCCTGCGAGCGCGAGCGGCTGGACCTCGGCCGGCTCGTGGCCGCGGAACTGGACGCCCGCCGCCCGGTCAGGAGGGTCGTCTCGCACCTGGCCCCCGGCGTGGTCGTCCGGGGCGACCGCATCCGGCTGGGCCGCCTGGTCACCAACCTGCTCGACAACGCCGAGAGGCACGCCGCCACCACCGTACGGCTGGAGGTGCGGCGCGAGGACCCGCCCGACGGCGATCCCCGGTTCCGTTCCGGCCTGGCCGTGCTCGAAGTGCTCGACGACGGCGCGGGGATCGCGCGTGACCAGCGCGAGCTCGTCTTCCAGCGGTTCACCCGGCTCGACACGGCCCGCAGCAGGAACGCCGGGGGCGCGGGCCTGGGCCTGCCCATCGCCCGGCAGATCGCCGAGAGTCACGGCGGCACCCTGACGATCAGCGACAGCCCGCGCGGCGCGCGCTTCCTCCTGCGCCTGCCGCTCTCCCGGGAGCCCTGACCTCCGCGGCCGAAAACCGCTCCCGCTAAGGTGCCACACCGCACTACGCTCCTTACCGGCACATAGCGGAGGGAATGCGCGTATGCGACGGTGGCTCCCGTCTTTCATCCTTTTGGCGCTCGTCTGGGGAAACAGCTTCTTCTTCATCAAAGTGGCGCTCGGGAGCCTCCATCCGCTCCAGATCTCCTTCGGCCGGATGGCCGTCGGCGCGCTGACCCTGCTCGTCGCCGTGCTCGCGACCGGCCGCCGGCTGCCCCGCGACCCCCGCCTGTGGGGCCACTTCGCGGTCGCCTCGATCGTGCTGACCACGGTGCCTTTCACCCTCTTCGGGTACGGCGAGCAGCACGTCTCCTCGGTCCTCGCGGCGATCTGGAACGCCACGACGCCGCTGTGCACGCTGCTGTTCGCGCTGCTGCTGCGCAGCGAGAAGGCGACGGCCGCCAGGGTGACCGGGCTCGGCCTCGGCTTCGCCGGGGTCATGGTGGTGCTGGGCGTGTGGCAGCCGATCTCCGGCGGCGAGGCCGTCGGCAGCCTGGCCTGCTTCGGCGCGGCCGCCTGCTACGGCGTCGGCGGGGCGTATATGGGCAGGTTCATCACCCCGCGCGGCGAGGAGCCCATCGTGCTGGCGGCCGCGCAACTGGTCGCCGGTACGGCCGAACTCGCGGTGATCACGCCGCTCGCCGGGGTGAGCCTGGTCGAGTTCGACGTCCCGCTCACCGTCTGGGGCAGCATCGTCGCGCTCGGCGCGTTCGGCACCGGCATCGCCTACCTACTGCTGTACGGGATCCAGCGGCAGGTCGGGGTGACGGCCGGATCGGCCGTGACCTACCTGATCCCGGTGTTCGCCGCCGCCTCCGGCGTGGTCTTCCTCGGCGAGCACCTGACCTGGAACCAGCCCGCCGGAGCGCTGGTGGTGCTGCTGGGCATCGCCGTGATCCAGGGGATGGTCCCCCGGCGCCGCGCCGGGCGTACCGCTCCGCCGGAGCCCGCCGTCCCCGCCGAGACCGACGCCGCGGCCTGACCCCGGCCACCCACGGCCTGACCCGCACAGCTTGACCCGCACAGCCTGGCCCGCACGGCGCGGTCTCCGGCTCAGCGGGCCGGGGGCGCCTCGGCCCGGCTCTCCGTGGTCGTGTCGTCCTCCCGCCTCGTACGCCGCTGCCGGGGCGCGGCCTTGCGTACCGTCGTCGTGGCCGGAGCCTCCTCGCCGGGCCGCTCCGGCGCCGTCCCGGCGGCGGTGGAGCCGTCGCCCGCGCCGCCCGCCGGGGGCGAGGTGGGTGGAATCAGCAGAGGGAGCGGGCGTGGGCTGCCGCTCCCCGGGAGCGGGCCCGGACGGGGCGGCCGGGCGGGGATTCGCCCGCGCCCGGTTCGCCGGGCCGTGGCGGGCGCAGCGCCGCGATGACAGCGTCGGCCTCCGCGTCGGCCGCGAACTCCCCGGCCGCCTCGGCCTCGCGCCGTTTGATGACCACCATGTGGTCGACCGAGATCCGGCCCGCGCCGGTGACGGCCAGCAGCACGGAGGCGGCCCCGAGGGCCACGATCAGTTCGATGTCGCCCCCGGTGAGCGGCAGGCCGGTGTCCCCGGCCGTGACCACGAACACCGCGAGGGCCTCGGCGAACAGCAGCAGCCCGACGACCGGCACGGCGAGGCCCGCGATCAGCAGCGTGCCGCCCACCAGTTCGGTCAGCATGGTCACCGGCGCCCACACGCGGGGCAGCGGGGCCTGGAGCGCGGTGAACTGGTCGGCGGTGGCGTTGAGGCCGGCTTCGAGCTTCTGCCAGCCGTTGGCGAAGAAGATCCCGCCGACGCCCATGCGGGCGGCCAGCGAGGCTAAGTCGTGCAGGGTTCTCTTCACGGCTTCTCATCCTGGGTGGGGGGTGACTTGCCCGGACACTTCCCCGCCTGGGCCCTCGTCATGCGCCCGGCCGGCTCAGGTCCGTACGCCGTCGGACTCCTCGGCGTCGGCGCCCGCGGGGGTGGGAACATGGCGGGGGAGCAGCAGGGCCACGGCCAGCGCGGTGAGCGCGAGCAGCACCACGCTGACGACGATGGTGGAGTGCAGGGCGGTGACGAAGGCCGCGCGGGCGGCGTCCAGCAGCGCGGCTCCGGTCGCGCGGTCTCGTCGGCCACGTGCGCGGCTGCGGCCAGCGACTCGCGCGCCTGTGCCATGAGCCCGGCCGGGATCCCGGGGACGGCTGTGAGGGAGGGGGCGTACACGATCGTGGTGATCGTCCCGAGGACGGCGATGCCGAGGCCCGCCCCGAGCTCGTAGGCCGTCTCCTCGATCGCGGCGGCGCCGCCGGCCCGCGACTCCGGCACCGTGGCCATGATCGTGTCCGACGCCGCCAGCAGGGCGACCTCCACGCCGAAGCCGATCCCCACGAAGCAGACCGCCAGCATCACCGGATGCTGCTCGGTGCCCCAGGTCAGCACCGGGGTGAGGGACAGCGCGGTCAGGGCGAGGCCGCCGCCGACCGTCGCGCGCAGCCCGGCACGCCCCAGCACGTGCGCGGCGGCCAGGCCGCCCGCGATGGCCGCGACCATGAGCGGCAGCATCCGCACGGCGGCCTCAAGTGGCGACAGCCCCAGCACGAGCTGGAGATACTGCGCCAGCATCAGCTCCAGCCCGACCAGCGCGAAGATGGCCAGCAACACGCAGCCCACGCCGGTCGCGAAGCCGCGCTGGGCGAACAGCCCGACGTCGAGCAGGGGGAACGGCAGCCGCCGCTGCCGCCGCACGAACCAGACGAGCAGCGCGACGCCGGCCAGGAGCACGGCGAGCGAGGGACCGCGCCCCAGGGTGTGCCCCGAACCCGCCTCCTTCAGCCCGAACGCGACGGCCAGGATGCCCAGGGTGGACAGCGCCGCGCTCAGCGCGTCCCACGGCTGGTCGGCCCGGCGCGGCGACGACGGCAGGATCCGTACGGCGAACGGCAACGCGACCAGCAGCAGCGGCACGTTGATGAGGAAGACCGCGCCCCACCACAGGTGCTCGACGAGGACCCCGCCGATCAGCGGCCCGACGGCCGCTCCCGCGGCGGCGACGGCGCTCCACACGCCGAGCGCGATCGCCCGCTCACGCCGGTCGGTGAACACCTGCCGGATGATCGAGAGCGTCGCCGGCATGATCATCGCGCCGCCGACCCCGAGGAAGGCCCGCGAGACGATGAGAGCGAGCGGCGTCGCGGCGAACGCGGCCGACAGCGAGGCCAGGCCGAACACCACGTAGCCGCCGAGCACGAAGGGCCGCCTGCCGTACCTGTCGCCCAGCGTGCCGAACGTCACCAGCAGCGGCGC